>CALIQO010000180.1 GCA_938044055.1 uncultured Saprospiraceae bacterium | reverse complement strand
TAGCTCTTCTGAATAGGTAGGAATATCAAACATTAAAACCTTATCATCTAATTCAATTAAATATGTGCGAACATTTTCTCCATAGAAATATTGATTGTTTATCTCGTAGATGTTGGCGTGCAGTTTCGTATATATGCTCTCCTTCTTTTCATTACATGAAATCATCAAAACACTTATGGCCAAAAAACACTTTACTATCATCTTACTTAAATTTCATTACTGATATATCCAAACATAAACTTTTATAGAGTGAACTATTTATTGTATTCTTGATTGTATTTTGCTTCTATATCCACACCATTCATGGAAGCATAATTTTCAAGTGGATCTAACCCCATCTTAAGTCTCAATTGATTTACATCATCAGGGGCTTCAATGGGATAGAAAACTTTTTTATTTTGTTTAGAACTGTAAAAAATTTGTGTTCCATATTTCTGAGGAACCTTTTCAAAAACATTGATTTTATCTCTCAGAAGAGCAAGTGTACTATGTGCAAATTCTTCTTGAATATATTGTTCATATTTCTTCATGAAGTCGACATTGGGAGAATGAATTATTATACTCATAGCAACAATTAAAGTCATTCTTTCTCCCACCCTATTGGCCGTGGGTAAGCCATACTTACTTACTAGTCTATCAAATTTACGTTCTAGATTTTTCCCAAACACATTGTTCTCCCAATTCGGAACAGTTTTAAAATAATGCTCTGAATTCAGATATTTGAATTGATTCTTCTCAGGCGAATCCATTGTCCAAATTAATATTTCAATTAATGAATCTCTAAGTTCAGGTCTAGAAGCTGGCGGAGTATGATATCCACCATTATAGTTATTACACAATTTTATAAATTCCTTATGTTGCCTTAATGACTCGCTCCACATGAATGTTTCTTTTCTAGGCTTCTGAAAAACACAGTTACCTCTTTTAAATCCTTCTATTAGAAAAGCAATTGCTTTTTCAGTTTCGCCAACCTGATCATAGCATATGGAAGCATAATTCTTACCAAAATCAGTTTCTGGATGTTTTCTAAATAATGAGTCAGATAATTGTGCGCATTTCTTGAAATTATTAGAATTCAGATTTTTTCGAATATCAAAATAAAGTTGCGAATGCTCTATAGAATTAAATGACCCTTTTTCAAAATAAACCAATGAATCTGGAAAACATTGAGCCTGAAGAGATGAGCTAATTACAATCAATAAAACAATAAAATTAATTCTTTTCATTTTCGATTATTTATTGATTCCTAGTATTTACACACTTCAATAGTGAATATAGAGTAAATGGAAAGAAAAAGGAAATTGATTTAGAATTGACAATACTTAAGGTAGCTATTTCTTACTTTAATAGTGTGCCTCTAGTGCATCTTATAGGGTTGATTGTTCCACAGTGACAATGCTATGAAATACATAATGAGAATATCTTATTTAATCATCAAAAATGGTAGAATTAAAAATTCATTCTTAACTTCAAGATGAATGAAAGACAAGCAACGTACATTAAGCTGGACACAGCTAGGCTCTGCCCTAGCTGTAGTTGTAAGTATCATTGCCTTGCTAGTTTCACTCTACGAGACTCGGTTGATGAACAAGCAATATGATCTGATGATGACTCAACATAAGACCAGTGTATGGCCGCACTTAAGTGCTTCCCTATCTTCTTCCATATCAGAAGAAAAGAAAATCAGATTGACCCTTACCAATAAGGGCATCGGTCCTGCCATGATTTCCGAGGTAAATATATTTTTTAAAGGGACATTGATTACATCATACGATCAGCTTAATTCTATTGTGGCTTCTACCTTAGAAGAAGATGCGTTTCTACTAGGCACCGATGCTTTTAATGAAAAAGTGCTTTCGCCGGAAGAAAAATATGATGTCATGTTACTATCTTTTCCTTCTGAAAAATCTTCTTTTCTCAATGTCGAAGATTTCACGTATCAAGTATGTTATTGCAGTGTCTATCAAGAATGTTGGAATCTTAAGCAAGACAACATCACCCCTTCTGATTGTGGTAATCACTAACCATCAAGCAAGCCGTCTTCTTGATATAGCTTTACTGCCTTGTTGACCATTTCTCGAAGCTGGCCTTCTAGCTCATCATCCATATACTTAACATGAAAACAAGATTTTCCTTTAAGCGCCTTATTGAGAGCTGCTGGCAATTCTCCTAATTGATCTGTATGGGTATAAGCTGGATAAAAGTAAAAACGGACATCCTTAGGCTTAGGAATGACAGATGAAAAATATATACCATCCACCACTTTAGCACCTTGCTGGGCTTCTATGGTTCCGGACACTTCATATTTTTCATACTTGTCAGCAACTACACGGAGGACTTTCTGGTGCTCACTGAGTATGGCAACCAATTTTTCTCTAATTTCTTTTACATCTTTCGTCATGAAATTACATTTAGTACTCTATATTAAAAGTGCTTGATTTTATCTTAATGCTGGTCTATGAGAATCGGATTTCCATCAGGATCAACAAAGGCAAAAGAACATGGACCTTCTTTCTTATCTACTCCATCTTTATAGGTTATGGCTATCTCTTTCTTTATAAGATCATTATAAATCCTTCTCCCATCTACTGGATTAAAGGTAAGGGAATTTTGTGGAAACATATCTTGAAACAGCCCTATCTTACTGTTTCCATCTGTCATCATAATCCACTTCTGATCTATTCCACCAGCTCCTTCAAGCGGCTTAAATCCTAGCTTGGTATAAAAATCAAATGATTTCTGGATGTCCTTCACTGCTAGTGAAACCGAAAAACTTCCGAGTGAATCATCTGAAGATTCTTTAGGATTCTGGTCAAATGACATACACATGCTGAGCATAACAAAACACAGGAAAAAGAGAATCAATTTAAATTTCATAACTGCTACATTTTAATTACAGGAATACGACATTTTATATTGAAACGCTCCCATCCGATCTCTTCGGGGCCTTGGATGAATTCTTCGATGGCTGGATAATGGACAGGCAGATAACTGCTGTGTGGAAGCCATTCTATGTACAAGTAATCCCACGCCTGTGCCACAGCTGCTAAGTCTCCCATTACATGGAGCGTAGCATGATCAAAAGCAGGAATAACTCCGAAACTCACTTCGTCAGTCTCTGAAAATACGCTGTCTATAGTAAGTGCAAAATCATACCTAAACTTACTGGCAGGAGTGATTTCAGGAATATCAATAGACATACCGAATCGAGTTAATTCTCCTTGATATTTTACCTTGTTCTTTTCTGCCCAAGCAATAAGCTCTAGATACTTCTCTACGAGTCCTGAACCGTCTTCTCCATAAACCCCTTTGGTATAAGCAATTGAAATTTCTGGAATTTTTTCAATATAAACTTCATGAGTAATCACTTCTGATTGCTCATTTTTATCAATACCAAGGTAGGCGTCGTTTCGATGGCTATCTTGATAAATCCTGCTATTCTCTATTTTCCCTTCTCTTCGATAATTGCTCGGGCTTACGCCAAACTTAGCTTTAAATTGTCTCGAAAAATTTTCCGCGGAAGAAAACCCGCTTTCGTAACCGACTTGAGAAATTTTTAATTCTTTGCGATACTTTAATAAGAAAATTGCTTTTTCTAATCGCAACCTCAATAATACTTCATAAGGAGTTTCTCCGGTTAATCCCTTGAATAACCGATGAAAATGATATTGTGAAAAACCACTTAATGAAGCTAGCTCGCTTACATTGATTTCATCATGGAGATGGTTATCTATGTGCTCCAGTGCTTTATCGATCCGAGCTTGATAAAAAGGGTTCATATATATTAATATAGACTTTTATATCTATAAAAAAACACTCCAAGGCTTACTTATTCACATCAATCTACTAAGAAAAGTGCATTGGTAAATAGATGTAATCCATTGTGCCAGAAACCACGATACAGTGGATTATCAACCATATAAACAATGGTACCCCTGCCCAAATCATCAACAGCAAAACTTACCGTTCCTCCGATCTTCTTTTTTAATTCTGAACCTATAAATCCATACGATTCTACATCATCAGGAACGTAGACTACATTCCAAGCATCTGTAAGCCACTGATATGTGGAGCTTCCAGTCTTTAAAGAATAATAATATTCTCCGAGCCCATAACCTAGAGGATGGCTCTGGTCTACTTTATTTCTTACGATTGCTCCTGGCACATAATTTCTGATACTTCTTCTTTCAGATCCTTCATACGTTTCTAGTCTTTCTCGCAGGTCCATCTGTGTTCTGGACTTTTTATCTGCACTTTCACCAGAATCTTCTGCATAGGTCTTAAGGGCATATCCTTCTTTATTAGCCATTTGCCGTAAGGCTGATCCTATAGCAATTACCTTTCCTCCCTCTCTGACCCACGACGAAATAGATTCCATATGTGATGAAAGAGAATAATATCCATCTGGTAAAATCAGTACATCATACTCATCTAAATCCACCCTTGAAAAATTATTTACATCAACAATACTCAACGGGTATTCTAGATGATTGTCGAAATAGTGCCAGATCTGCCCAAAGGCATTGGTTCCTACTCCTTGCCCCGAAATAGTGATAACCCGAGGATTTTCAAGGAGGTTAAAAGAGTTTCCTGCTAGATCGGTACCGGTGTCACTGAAACCAGAATTAACACAACCATAGTCCATAGTCAATCCACTGAATTGTTCCATCATAACATTTCTGAAATCGTCAATATGTTTATTATCTCCTCTGGTAGCAACTAGATATGATCTTTTTAATTGGACGCCTTCTATCGTACTGCCTTTTCCAGAAACACGCAATTTTATTCCTTTCTCCATAAGTCTCGCAATCAACTTATGAGATTCATAGCTTCCCCACTCGAAGTAATACGCATAAGCATCCTCCTTACAATCGACACTGTAACTCTGCACAATTTTAGACCCTTTCTCAACAGAGGGCACAGAGGACAGTCCATAAGTTTCCACCCCATAAGCGAATGGCAGACACCACGAAGTAATGTCATAGGTAAGCGAATCCTCTAGCATAGGTTCTGGTTCCATGAGTACCTGAATTAAGGTAGACTTAGGTTGAACAACATCTATAATAATGTCTCCTCGATCGATGGAAAAAGATTTGTTGCCAGACGATTGATAGTGATAGCCACTGCCCTTTCCACTTCCATGGGCATAATCAAACTTGATATAATTTCTTTCCAGCAGATCTGCTATTGCTTTCTGACTTTCAGAAGCTTTAATCACATAAGCCCTAAATTTTCCTTTAGGAGATTGTACAGCATCTCTGAAGTATTGCTTAAAATTAGAGATAACATCGGAAGAATTTTTAGACACTGTCTCGAAAGTAGCCATAGCCGTTGTACGGTGATGATCTATCCGGTCTCGAATTGTAAGAATATCTCCATTGTCAAGCTTTATAGCTCGACCTGCTCTACCACTCCCTCCCTGCTCATAAGTCATACCGATGGCACCATTGAATGTAGGATACGTATCACCATAACTGGGATATAATAAGTCGAATACTTCTCTTGTAAAATACAACCATCCTTCACGATCGAAATACTTCGCATTGTTTCTACCGATGGTAACCTGAAAATCTTTCTGCCACTGTGTAATGTACTCGTGATATGGCTTAGCCGCTGGAGCAAAATAATAGTGCTCGTTAGGTCCCATCTCATGAAAATCAACATGTACATGGGGAAGCCACTGGTTGTACTTAACCATGCGCTGTTGCGATTCTATCTGGGTCTGCCATGCCCAATCTCGATTCAAATCGAAATGATAATGGTTGGTTCTGCCTCCAGGCCATGGTTCCATGTGTTCTCTATCGGTATGTTCCGGGTGTATCTTTTTCCCTGCCTCTCTCCATATCCAGTGACTGTATCTGGAGTATCCATCGGGATTTACGGATGGATCGATAAGTACAATGGTATTGTTCAGCCAGGCTTGGGTTTCTGCATCAGGATCAGCTAACTTGTGCATGACTTCCATGCTGCTTTCTGGGCCAGCAACTTCATTGCCATGAACACCAAACGACATCCACAGAATGGATTTCTCAATAGATGAGGCAGGTGCATCTGCAATGCCCGCATTATAGAGATTGGTCTGTCTTATATTTTCCAGATCGGTATGATTATCTGGTGTCGCAAATGTTACGAATAGAAGCGGCCTCCTCTCATTGGTATATCCATACCTTTCAACTGTCATGTAGGGAGAGTTGTCTGCTAGATACTGCGTATACTCTACAAGGAGGTGATGAGGTGTAAAGTGTTCTCCATAATCTGTTACTAGATATTCTGATGGAGATTTCAATTGGGCAGTGAGAGAAATACTGCTCAATAAAGCAATGAGGAGTAAGAGTCGTCGCATATGGATATGTTTTTAATTCACTTCTTGACCTAAATGGGCATGAACCATAAATCTAGCAAAAAATATATGGTACATTTGTTCTTCTTAAAAAAAGATAAATCAGTATGCCTAAAGATAGAGTATTGGTGACAGGAGGTGCTGGGTACATCGGCTCTCACACGGTTATAGAACTTATCAATAATGGTTATGAAATAATTATTGTAGATAACTTGTCTAATAGCTCTCCAGATGTAATTCCTAAATTGAAAGAAATTACCGGTAAAATGGTATCTTTTGTTAATCTAGATATAAGGAATAAACTTGCCTTACAAACATTTTTTAAGCGAACAGAAAGAATTGAATCTGTCATCCACTTCGCTGCACTAAAAAGTGTCAATGAAAGTGTAGAACAACCACTTGCCTATTACGAAAACAACATACAAGGCACCATTAATCTATTAGAAGCGATGCTTGAAAACAAGGTGAATTCACTTGTTTTTTCTTCTTCATGCACTGTGTATGGGTCGCCCGATCACCTACCTGTAACAGAAATGAGTCCACTGGGTCACACACCATCTCCTTATGGATATTCTAAGCAAGTCTGTGAGCGATTGATACATGATACAGTACATGCTCATCCGGAATTGAGTGCGATATCCTTGAGATATTTCAATCCCATAGGTGCCCACAAGAGTGGTCTTATCGGCGAAGTTCCGTCAGGTCCTCCTAATAACCTTATGCCTTATATCACCCAGACGGCGGCAGGTGTAAGAGAAATATTATCGGTTTATGGCGATGACTATAATACACCAGACGGAACAGCCATCCGAGATTATATTCATGTATCTGATTTAGCGGCTGCCCATGTTTCTGCTCTTAGTAGACTTCAAAGCTCTGATAAACCTAGTGGAGTAGAATACTTTAATATAGGAACTGGAAAAGGGTCAACAGTTATGGAAGTCATCCGTTCTTTCGAGAAAGCATCTGGAAGACCTCTCGACTATAAGGTGGTAGGAAGACGAGATGGAGACATTGAAGCTATCTATGCCGATGCTTCTAAATCTAAAGAGATTCTTAAGTGGAGTGCTCAATACGATTTAGACGATATGACCGCAAGTGCATGGACCTGGGAGAAAAATTATCGAGGTATTAATTAATGTTTAAGCTCCTATGGAACCTAATTCTACACCTTCAGAATAAGCAACCTTGATCTGATTGTCGTGGAAAGTGGCCTTTATCATTTCATTTACTTGAAAGTAGACTTCCCAGTAATCGTCTGGTAATACATAAGGCCTCACTTCTATAAGAACACTGTGGCTCTCAAATGATATGATGCCTATCTCGACCGGAGGGCTTTTTAAAACTTTATCTATCGTTGCGATAGAATCTAGTAGCATAGATTTAATCTTAGGGAAGCTCTCTTCATATGGGATATAGACTTGCATCTCCATACGGATCATGCCCTTGACAGAAAAGTTAGTTACTATGCCACTGATAACTTCGCCATTAGGAATAATCAATTGTTTCTGTCCAGGTGTGCCTACCATCGTATTGAAAATCTGAATATCCTCTACCTTCCCAAATTTGTCTTGAATTTCAACCCAGTCACCTATTTTATAAGGCTTAAAGAAAATGATGATTATCCCTGCTGCAAAATTCCCTAGACTCCCTTGCAAGGCCATTCCTACTGCGAATCCTGCTGCTGCAAGCACTGCTACGAAAGATGCTGTATTTATACCTACCACACCAGCTACAGAAAAGAAGAGAAGGACTTTTAATCCGATACTTACAAGAGAAGTAAGGAAACTAACTATTTCGACAGGTAGACCTGCCATCTTGATGGCCTTGGTTATGTGTACCATCAGTTTATTAATGATCCATAATCCTATGATGATCATTAATATGGCTTGCACTATAGAGGGCGCAACTTCTAAAATGTAATCTATGGCTTTCTGAGTATATGTCTGGGTTTCTTCCATGTCCCTATTTTTTCGCGAAAGATAAGAAAGTCTTTGCGGCGATTCATAAAATAGGAAGAAGTATCCATTATCCCATCTGGAAATTTCTGATTAAAATCTTGTGTGGTTTCCGTGGAGAAAAATGAATCATATTTGATTCTTTTAATTCTCCTAAAACTCTGGCTACAGTCTGGCGAGAAGTATCTGTCACGAAGGCTATTTCCTTGTGCGACATACCATGGTTAACAAGACACTCATCTAGTCCGATCCGGATTCCTTTTAGTTTCCCCATTTCTTTTATAAAATCCCATATCCTAGCTTTGGCTTTTTTAAAGACGAAGTTATGCAGGCGTTCTTCTACGGCATTCAACTTTCCTATAATCACTTCCATTATATCAGAAGCGAACAATTCGTTTTCTACAACAAGAGATCTGAAAAGAGGTACAGGTATCTGGAGTATGTGAGAATTTTCCATCGCTTGCGCAAATTCATTCCTCAATGGAGAAGGAGTGAATACGTTTTCACCGAAAATATCTCCCCCAAAAATCAGGTGCCTGATAATGGATTTATCCTCATCTATATCATTGCCCAGTTTTATGGTCCCTTTCTCAAGGATATTCACATAAGTTTTTTTCGCTCCAGGTCGATATAAATAGTCATTCTTATACAGCTTCCGGTATGATGAAGCCCTAGCAACTCTCTCTACTTGAGTATCTGTAAGGTTAGAGAATACGTCTATATCCTTGATTAATAACACTTTAACTGCAATATTTTCCATGATAGCACACAATTGGTTACCCTTAAGATGATCTCAATTATAAAATCCCCTACTCACACGACAATTATTTACATATTTAAGACAATTCTGTACAATCACATGGAAGTACAATTGCTATATTCGTGTCCATTTTACTTGATATGTGATTTAAAAAACACTGGCTAATTTTACCTATACTATGGTACTTTCAGACTTAAAAAAGGGACAGATAGCATCCATTACAAAGTGCGCAGAAAGTGAGTACACTTGTACTTTACTTACGCTGGGCCTTACTCCAGATGCTTCAGTCAATATAATAAGAAAGTCCCCACTCGGAGATGCACTATATATATCGGTAGATGGTCAGAGAATAGCCTTGAGAAAGGAAGAAGCAGATCAGGTACATGTTGTAATAAAATGAAGGAATCTACGACCATAGGATTATTCGGAAACCCTAACAGTGGCAAGTCTAGCTTGTTCAATTTACTGACGGGGCTGAATCAGCGGACAGGCAACTTCCCTGGAGTTACTGTTGATAAGAAAAAAGGAAAGTTTCTTACCCCTGAAAAACGATCTATCGAATTGATAGACTTCCCTGGCACTTATTCTCTTTTTCCTAACTCAAGCGATGAAAGGCTTGTCATCGACATTCTTACCCAGCCGTCACTAAAAGATTACCCAGAAGGCATCATCTACGTTGCGGATGCATCCCAACTAGAAAGACACTTATTACTGGCAACTCAGATTATGGATCTTAAGATCCCTATGATTTTCTGCCTCAATATGTCTGACCTAGTTGCAAATGTAGGCCAGTTAGAAAAAAAGGTAGCAAGCCTATTGTCGATTCCGGCCATTTCTATTTCTAGCAGGAAAAATGAAAACATAGACAAGCTTAAGGTGCACTTAGATGGGCTGCTCAACCAACCAGAGAAGTACATCCGTAGTGCTTCTTTCTATCCTATATCAGACAGCGATCTATCTGTAATTAGACCAGAAGAAAATGAATCTCCTTACTTAAAAAAACTGATTCTCCACCACAGTGAATGGTTGTCTCACATATCAGAAAATAATAAGCGCAAGTTTAACCAACAAGCTGCAGGATGGAACAACATAGCTTCTCAGATTGATGAAACGCTGAATCGATGCTTAACCATAGAAAGTCATCTAGGCTTGAATCCCGATCAAGCTTCTAGCAATTCCCCGATTACTGAAAAAATAGATCGCGTAATTACTCATCGATTCTGGGGCCCGCTCATTTTCTTTGTACTTATGGCATTTGTTTTTCAGTCTATATATGCATGGTCCGAAGCTCCCATGGGATGGATAGAAAGTGGATTTTCTTGGCTAGGTGAAATGGTAGCAATGATTACTCCTGACAACTGGTTTCGTAGTCTCCTTGTTGATGGCGTCATAGCAGGTCTAGGCGGAGTGCTGGTATTTATTCCTCAGATAACCATTCTATTCTTGATAATAACCATACTGGAAGAGATTGGTTATATGTCTAGGGCAGTATTCATGTTTGACGGAATCATGAGAAAATTTGGATTGAATGGCCGCTCTATTGTCTCCTTGGTTTCCAGTGGTGCATGTGCCATTCCAGCAATTATGGCTGCTAGAACAATTACCAATCAAAAGGAAAGACTTATAACCATAATGGTTTCTCCACTCATTTCTTGTTCTGCTAGAATTCCAGTCTACACAGTACTGGTTGGCTTCGTGGTTGCCCCAGTTAAAGTATGGGGAATTTTCAACTCGCAAGGACTTGCATTTATGGGTCTTTATCTTCTAGGGATTGTCGGATCGCTTGTCGCTGCATTGTTTTTCAAGAAGATTTTAAAGTCCACAGGACGCTCCCACTTAATGATGGAGCTACCGATATACAGGCCTCCTCTCTGGAAGAATGTTGTGTTTCAGATCAAGGAAAAAGTCGGTACATTCATTATCGAAGCA
>CALIQO010000179.1 GCA_938044055.1 uncultured Saprospiraceae bacterium | reverse complement strand
CTCAATAGTCATGTTTTTATGTAAAACTCCAATACCGCCCTCTCTAGCAATTGCAATAGCCAACGCTGACTCAGTAACCGTATCCATAGCTGCTGATACAATGGGTGAATTCAGAACGATATCTGTAGTGAGACGTGTGGTTATATCTACTTCTCTCGGAAGAACCTCTGAATATGCTGGAATGAGGAGAACATCGTCAAAGGTTAATGCATCAGGTATATATGATGCTTGTAAATCATACTTATTTTCCATCCGCAAAGATAGTCTATTTTGAATCTCATATGAAAGCGGAGATTAAATTAATTTTAATTCTATTGTAAATTTTACAGACATTGTGTAAAAAATTAGAAGGTTTATGATACAGGTTAAAGGGGATGATTACTTTATGAAAGAAGCGCTCAAGGAAGCTTCTAAAGCATATGAAGAAGGAGAAATTCCGGTCGGAGCTGTTGTCGTTGCTAACGAAAGAATCATTGCAAGAGCACATAACCAGACTGAATTACTAAACGATATAACTGCGCATGCTGAAATAGTCGCTATAACGGCAGCTGCCACTGCACTTGGATCTAAGTATCTAAAAGAGTGTTCGCTTTATGTAACTCTAGAGCCTTGTGTTATGTGTGCTGGGGCACTTTACTGGTCTCAGATAAGTCGAGTAGTGTACGGAGCAAGTGATGATAAAAAAGGATTTATGAGGTATGGTAAAGAATTGCTTCATCCATCTACAACATTGGAATATGGTGTTCTCCACAAGGAATGTGAAGCCTTCCTCCAGAATTTTTTTACAGCGATAAGAAATAGACTGTAGGGGTGGTTCGAAACTAAGTCATTAAATTATAGGGTAAAAAAAAGAATTGCTTCACATACACTATGATGAAGCAATTCCTAAAATAACACTTTCATGTGTTGAGAATTGAAACTATCTATACCTACAAGTTATGGGCAATTGATGGAACATGCTTCTATTATACAGAAAATGTAAAGTAGACGTCAATAGTTTTTCATGCTTTTCGATTCCTCTATATTTTGTTTAAATATCTCATATGATAACTGAACGATATTTAAAATTACGACCAGATGTTAGTTGAAAATGAAACGTTTTGTTAAGGTGTACGTTAAACTTTCTTAAGAAGATTGACAACAGAATAGATCTTGTATATCTTGATTGAAAACCATCAACTATGAATAAAATATATGTTTTCGTTGTCTTGCTGGCTTTCTTGCTTTCATCTTGCAGTTCCCGACTTACACCATTCACTCAGAGAATGTATGATGATTTTACATGGACGCAGAATGACTTGAAACGCATACAATTTTATGTGTCTAAAGATATAAGATTATGGAGAGATATATCTACCAATGATGAATCCTATATAAAAGAAGGCAAGGTCAGATTAGTCAATGGCAGAAATATAGAGGAAGTTATCATTAAGAAAGGAACTCCAGGAGTCTTATTATTTGCTCCTAAAGAAAATAGATTTGCCATAGGATTCGATGATAAAGAAGATAATTTTTTGATGTTTGGCCCCAATAAGAAATCCAATGGAAAATATCACCTCTTAGCCAAGGAATGGGGAAGATCAACTGGGAAGATCACTTACAATGGACAGACTTACAATGTCAGTTCCGATGATGCATATGCAGGCCTTATGATTGATATCAAGTCAGCGAGAAAACAAAACTATCATTCTACCCGTCCAGATGGCAGAAAGGTCCGTTAGAGATATTAATCTAGATTAATATAGTTATTGCGCTTACTGGATTGTTGTTGTTTATGCCCGTTGGTTCCTGAAAGAAAAGGCACGAATCGACATGTACCATGTACAGTCTTGGTCAGCTTACCTTTCATGCCCTTAGTTATCTTAACCATCTTCTTGACATCACCTTCTCCGAGTGGAATGATCATGATACCTCCAGGGGCAAGTTGATTGATGAGTTCTTCTGGTATAGTAGTCGCTCCGCATGTAATGATTATCCTGTCAAATGGTGCAAATCTAGGTGAGCCCGCATAACCATCTCCGTATAACGTTCTTATCTGCGGGTAGCCCATTTCGATGAGTAACTCAGATGTTTTTTCGAAGAGTCTCCTCTGTCGTTCTATGGTATATACTTTAACGCCTAAATAAGACAGGATGCATGCTTGGAATCCAGATCCAGTCCCTACTTCAAGAACCTTCATACCTCTGGTAACATTCAATAATTCTGTCTGTAGGGCAACGGTGGATGGTTGTGATATGGTCTGATCTGCATCTATAGGAAATGCAGTATCCTTGTATGCCCAGTCAGCAAATGCATCGTCTAGAAAATAGTGCCGTTTCACATTGGCAAATGCTTCCAGTATCTCTCTACTGCATAGGTTCTTATCTCGCAATGTCTTTACAAGGTGCATTCTCAGACCTCTATGGCGATGACTATCGATTAACTTTCTACTCACAAGAACAAATATATTAAATATTTTTATAATATGTTATAGATTGACTGATTCATGTTTACCTATATTCATATACGTATACTGTTGATTCTGCTTCTACACATTTAAAAAATACTTACATTTATTATAACAATGTTACCATTCATAGGAATGGTTTATATTCTAAATGAGTAGTGATAAGAAAAATCAACAATCAGAAAATAACCATATATGACTAAAATTAAATTCGGAACCGATGGGTGGAGAGCCATTATAGGGAGAGATTATACAGAAGACAATGTCCGTAGAGTGGCTGACGCAACTGCTAGGTGGATGGTCGGTAAAGGAATGAAGAAGGTAGTCGTAGGTTATGATACCCGTTTCGGGGGAAAGAGGTTTGCAGAGATTGCCTCAGCTGTATTGGCATCACATAATCTTGAAGTCATCATAGGGTCTTCTTTTGTTTCTACACCGATGGTTTCTTTAGGAATAGTTAAAACGAGTGCAGATATGGGTGTTGTCATAACAGCAAGCCACAATCCGCCAGATTATAATGGTTATAAGTTGAAGTCAGTATATGGAGGACCTACCATACCTAGAGATATTCAGGAAGTAGAGAATATGATTCTGGATTCAGTTCCTGAGAATATTCCGAGCTATGACTCCTTAGTACAATCGGGATTAATTCAGTCGGTAGACTTAGAAGAAATCTATCTTAATCATATCAGAGATCACTTCGATTTAGACCTAATTAATGATTCAGACATCCACCTGGCTTATGATGCAATGTTTGGAGCGGGGCAGAATATTATGAGGGAATTATTTCCCAGTGCTTTACTGATGCATTGTGATAATAATCCTGGATTTAAAGGGCAAGCTCCAGAACCTATATTAAGAAACTTGAAGGACCTTTCTAATACGATTAAGAATTCTCCGACCATTAACCTGGGTATAGCTAATGATGGAGATGCAGATAGAATAGGGATGTTTGATGAAGATGGAAACTTCGTTGATTCTCACCACCTTCTGCTATTGCTTCTCTATTACCTGGCTAAGCACAAGGATATGACGGGTAAGGTTGTAGTGACTTTCTCAGTTACAGATAAGATGAGGAAACTCGCTGATCATTTTGGCTTCGAATTCGAAGTAACGAAAATCGGATTTAAGTACATCGCTGAAATAATGATAGAAGAGGACGTTATTGTAGGTGGTGAAGAGTCAGGAGGACTGGCAGTAAAAGGCCACATCCCGGAACGTGATGGGATATGGATGGGTCTTCTTATCATGGAATTCATAGCCATGACAGGCAAGTCCATTAAAGAACTTATCCATGAAATTTATGAAATTACGGGTTCTTTCTCATTTGACAGAGATGACCTCCATATATCCAATGATGAAAAATGGGCCATTATAGATAAGTGCAAGAATGGAGAAATCACCCATATCGGTGACAAAGAAATTCTCAATACGGAAACCATAGATGGCTATAAGTTTTTCGTTTCAGAAAGTGAATGGATTATGGTGAGACCTAGTGGTACTGAACCAGTACTTAGAGTTTATGCTCAAGCACCTACTGCTACAGATGTAAGGGACCTGCTTGATGCAGCCCATGGGTCTCTATCTGCATAATGAATCTTTATATTATTCATAGACTTCTGGTCACATAGATATAATAGATTGAGGGAATCAGTTTTATCTCGGTTATCTAACTATTTTAGGAATAAAGAAATTCGTTCTGCTGGAATCCTTTTTATTCTTAATGCCCTCCTTTTTAGTAACCTTGCACTGTGTCTTCCACAGATTAAGGCTACCCTAGGAATAGATGATTTAAAATTAGGAAATGCATTGATCCTTCCAGCAATGGGTGTAATACTGGGTGCCCCTTTTATTTCTATTCTTATGAATCGATGGGGAACTGGCAAGGTGGCTTCTATATCAGTTATCGGAATGGCAGCTTCCTATGGGTGTACTTTTTTCGTTGACACCTATTTAGGGTTTTGTGTTTTTTTATTCACCATGGGTATTTTCAATGGTGGTCTGGATATAGGAATGAATGGAGTTGTCTCTGCTCTTGAGAAGAAGCACAACAAAGTTCTTATGAGTACTTCTCATGGATTATGGAGTACAGGATCTATGGTCGGTTCTATGATCGGAGGAGGTATGCTCTTGTGGGGACTTACATATGGGCTTCACCTTCTGCTCGTAAGCGGAACTGTCATTTTAATTGCTCTTTTCTTAGTCCGTACATTATGGCCCATCCGAGATAAAACAGAATCGAACTTTAAATGGGTATGGCCTGGAAAAACATTGTTTTTATTGATCTTTATAATATTCACCATATTCATAGTTGAGGGAGCAATAATGGAATGGAACGCCATCTATTACAAGGAAATATTAAATGCTCCGGAAGCAATGATAGGGATAGGATTTACAGGATTTGGCTTGAGCATGGCCATCTGCAGATTTATGGGAGATCAATGGATTGAGCGATACGATAAAAAAACACTACTTACTTTTTTACTGGGTATATGTATGATAGGCATATTGATTTATGCGAACAGTTCTTCTATGGTCCTCTGTACAGTAGCGATGATAATTGCCGGTATCGGATGCTCACTGATTGTGCCCATCGTGTTTTACTATGCTGGTGCATCCAAGCGTGTTAATCCTAGCACAGGACTGGCACTGATCTCTACCCTAGGTTATGCTGGTTTTCTTGTAGGGCCCCCACTGATAGGATTCTTGTCTCACAACTATTCACTCAGAATCAGCTTTATTACCTTAGCTTTATTCTTATTACTAGCTATGGCAGCAGGATTTAGAATCTCTCGATCACAGACTCAAGATTGATTTCGTATATTCATTATTGAGATTGGTATACATTTCTCGGTAGATGGATGCTTGATCTCATACATTACAATATAATTGAATGACTATGATAAAGTACAATTCACCAGTTATCCTTACGTTTTCTTTAATCTGTACCCTTGTATTTGTACTTGATAGATACCTCGGTATGGAGATTATGCAGTACTTCCTTGTAGGGGATCATATACAATGGAGCAATCCGCTGTCTATCCCTACATTGTTTACGCATGCCATCGGACACGGATCTATCCAGCACCTTTTAGGGAATCTTACCTTCATTCTTCTGCTAGGGCCGATTATAGAGGAGAAGTATGGTTCTCTCAACACCCTTCTGATGATGTTTCTTACAGCACTCATTACTGGAATATTGAATGTTGCTTTTTTCGATGTAGGGTTATATGGAGCAAGTGGGATTGTTTTTATGCTTATTCTATTAGCACCATTTACCAATTCCACGGATGGGAAAATTCCATTGACTTTTATACTTGTAGCCATTCTATTCCTGGGCAAAGAAGTTAAGCAGAGTCTAGCTGATGACCAGATATCACAGTTTGCCCATATCATAGGAGGGTTATGTGGAGCGGCATTTGGATTTTTAGGAAGAGGAAGAAAAAAATCAGATTATTGATTTTTTAAAGCCGATGTTTCCTTGTGACTTTCTATAGCATAGCCTATCAATTTAGAAATCAATTCTGTGTATCCGACACCTGATGCTTCCCATAATTGAGGATACATACTTATGGCTGTAAATCCAGGCAGATTATTCACTTCATTTACGACAATCCTATCGTCTTCAAGTAGAAACATATCTACCCGAGTGAGTCCAGTACACTCTAGCAATCGATAACTTGTGACTGCGATATCTTGCAATCTTTTCATCGTATCATCATCGACATCGGCAGGGATCTGACACTTAGCTCCATCTGCGTCGACATACTTGCTCTCGAATGAATACCACTCGGACTTAGGTATTACTTCTCCTATGATAGAAGCCAGTGGATAATCATTGCCCATGACAGCACATTCTAGTTCTCTTCCTACCAGTTTTTCTTCTACAATAACCTTAGGGTCGTACAAGAATGCTTCCTTAACTGCTATGTCGTAGTCTTCTTTATTCTTGACGAACGATACACCGACAGATGACCCTAGATTAGCTGGTTTTATAAATAGTTCTGGACCTAGTTTTTCACTCGCTTCTTCATAAGATAGATCATCATTATAGTTCTTCCTCATGGTTACGAAATCTGCAACACCTATACCACTGTCTCTCAATAGACGCTTAGTTACATCCTTATCCATACCGACTGCTGATCCTAGAATGCCACAACCTACACATATATGTGTCGTCCTTTTGAATCGTTATCGTGCAAGGCTTTTTACAATCCTGTAAACATTTTCCATGTTCTGTAATCTCCTGTCTGCTGTCTCCTTTTTCATGTTTTCTTTTGGTATTTCTATGCTCAGTTTTGTCCTTTGATGAGTATGATCCTTCTGGTCGTTTAGGGGAAAAGTGAGATTTTCGACTTCTGTTGTTCGGA
>CALIQO010000178.1 GCA_938044055.1 uncultured Saprospiraceae bacterium | reverse complement strand
GCTAATTATGTCTTAAGACATAGGGTAGTTAGAAATTATAAAGCAGAAGCAGAAGGTATTTCAGAAGAAGCAATAATCCAAGGATTGCTGTAAGCTTTTTTAGTTCTGTGAATGTTAATTTTCTCTGGAATTTCATAATTGGATATTAAGGAAAGTATAAAATACCCATAGCAGACCAACGTTTTACTTCCTACAGTCGGTTATATACTTGTAGTCTATTCTGACGGTTGCTAGAAAACGAAGCTATATGCAAGAAATCAATTTTCGTGAGGGTGTTCAATTAATGAGAAGCGTTTCAGTAAGTAACATTGGTATAATATTCAAGTCCATTCTCCTTGCTATCGTAGTTACAACTTCCTTGTCAGCACAGAATTATACCATAAGTGGTTACTTGGAAGATTTATCCAGCTCTGAACGGCTTATCGGTGCAACAATTTATGACCGGGTTACTGGAAAAAATACGGTAACAAACGAGTATGGCTTTTTCTCTATAACGCTGGAAGCAGGAGCCCATACGCTTGTGTATTCTTATGTCAGTTACGAAAAAGTAATTAGAGATTATTCCCTGGATGGAGATGTATCTGAGGAGATTAAGATGAAGCTCAGTACAGAATTAGAAACCATTGTAATTACGGCTGAAGAACAAGAGATTATACAAGAAAAAACTCAGATGAGCCAAGTAACGGTTCCCATCGATCAGTTGAAAGCCATGCCTGTAATTCTAGGAGAAACGGATATATTAAAATCTCTACAACTTCTTCCTGGTGTACAGTCTGGAGGTGAAGGTCAGACCGGGGTCTACGTAAGAGGGGGAAGCACAGATCAGAACCTTATTCTTCTAGATGGGGTTCCCGTATACAATGTATCACATGTGCTGGGTCTGTTTTCTGTATTCAATCCAGATGCTGTAAAGAATGTTACGCTTACGAAAGGGGGCTTTCCTGCGCGCTACGGAGGGAGGTTGTCATCCATAATCGATATCAGGTTGAAGGAAGGCAATATGAATGAGGTGGAAGGAGAAGGGTCTATAGGCCTGATTTCCTCTAAACTTACTGTACAAGGACCTATCAACAAAGGAAAAACATCCTTCTTGGTTTCAGGGAGAAGAACGTATGCAGATTTAATTGCTAAACCTTTTATTAAAGTTGATAATGGAGCGGAAAAACCTAAGTTTCATTTCTATGATTTAAATTTTAAAGTACAACATAAATTATCAGAAGGGCATCGACTGTATCTCAGTTCTTATTTAGGATCTGACGTTTTTAAATTTGATGATAGAGGAGAAAGGTACAGAGATTCGGGAGGATCTAACTGGGGTAATATTATCTCTTCACTGCGGTGGAACTGGGAACTGAGTCCTAAGCTGTTTATGAATACTACAGCTATATTTTCTGATTATAACATCGATATTTTTGCCGAATCAGAGAGGAGTTATAATGGACAAGATCCAGAATCATTTAGTGCTAAGTATACCTCCGGAATAAGAGACCTGGGATTGAAAGTAGATCTAGACTATATTCCTAATACAGATCATTTTATTAAGACAGGAGCAAGTGTCATACGGCATAGGTATAATCCAGGTGCAGTCGCAATTAATGAAATCAACATAACTGAAATTCTAGATACATTACTCGGCCAACAGGCAACTTACTCTACTGAAATAGATATGTATGTAGAAGATGATATAAGGCTAGGAGCTGTCTCTGCCAATGTAGGCTTGCACGCTTCTTTCTTTCTTGCTGAGAATAAGAATTATGCTTCTCTACAACCTAGGTTAGGAATGAATTATAGATTGAATGATAAATGGTCGCTGAAAGGATCATTTGCCACGATGGCGCAATATATCAATTTGCTTACAAGCGAATCCTTGAGCCTCCCTACAGATTTGTGGGTTCCATCAACAGAAAAAATATTGCCACAGCAGAGTTGGCAAGCAGCCATAGGGGCAGCGACAACCATTAATGATACTTACGAATTTAGTGCAGAGGCCTATTACAAGAAGATGGATAATGTAGTTTCTTATAAGGAAGGAGCTAACTTTTTCGTCAATCTTGATGAATCCTGGGAAGACAAGATTGTTCAAGGCAAGGGAGAGGCCTATGGATTAGAATTGTTTCTACAGAGGCAGAAAGGAAGGCTTACGGGCTGGGTAGGGTACACTTTAAGTTGGAACAATCGACAGTTTGATGATATCAACGATGGAAAGGAATTTCCTTTTAGGTATGATCGCAGACATGACTTTTCGATTGTCGGTGTATATAAGTACACTGATAACATAACTTTTTCTGCTAACTGGGCATACGGAACAGGAAATGCTGTGAGCTTAGGAACGCTCAATGTACCTGTCGATTATGATTTATCTGCGAGTCGGTTCGATCCAGAGAATAGGGTATACTCTAACCTATATGGATCTCAATCATCCGTTGCTAAGAACAATTATAGAATGTCGAGCTTCCATAGGCTAGACATGAGTGTTTCTTTCCATAAGAAGAAAAAGAAATACGAAAGAACATGGGTGATAGGATTGTATAATGCTTATGGAAATAAGAATCCATTCTTTATCCTTTCTGAAGGAATTTATAGTGATTTCAGGCCCGACGGTACTAGAGAATATCTGGGAACTAGGTTTAAAGAAATAAGCCTTCTCAGGTTCGTACCATCTGTATCATATAATTTTAAATTTTAACTATGCGTAACCTTGGTATATTAATTCTATTGATCGTCTGCTGCTTAAGTTGCAATGAAGACAGTTTTAGTAAAATTGTTGAATTCGAAATAGAAGAAGAAGACCAGAAGTTGGTAGTATTATCGCAATTGGTCCCAGAAGTAGGAGAAAACCATATTGCTCTATCAAAAACAACCAGCGTGGTATCTAGTGATGATCGCTTTCCTTACGTGGTAGACGCTGACATAAAGATTGTCACCCCAGACCAGAGTGACCTACAACTTGACTTTACAGAAACGATTGATGGTAATAATGTAGCCAATGAAGAAGCAGGAATATATATAATTCCAGAATATGATTTCTTACCAGGAACTACATATTCCTTACAAGTGCAGCATCCAGATTTCGATGATATAACATCTACTATTACAACTTCTTCTAAACCAGATGTAGAAGCAGTGGAATTTAGAAATAATAGATTATCTGAATTTCAGACAGAAGAGTTCTACACAATTAAAATTAATGATAACCCAGATGAAGTAAACTACTATCGGTTTAATTTATTTCAGACAACGTTTGAGAATGGAAAGGATACTATACGTTATCTACAGAGTATATGGTTTGAAGAAAATGAATTACTAGATGGCGACATAAACTTGCTTTCTGATGTTGCTTTCCAAAACAATGCGAAAACTATTACACTTGAAGCATATGACTTTTTCACAGAGAACACGCAGATTATTAAACGAGAAGTTGTTGTTACTTCATTCGGTCAGGAACTTGCTGACTATTTACAATCTGTGGACTTAGCATTTGAAAATGAAGACAATCCATTCGTCGAGCCATCCATCTTATACACTAATATTGAAAATGGTCTAGGGATATTTACTATAGGAATCTCAACGATATTGGAATTCGAGGAATAGGAGAATCGTCTTGTGTGATACACCTTTTCTATCAATTTAAGCATCTAATGGTTAAAACATTGTAACTTTATTTTCTTGTTGATAAGACAAGACTGAACATTGTATGATTTTAACCTATATGAACAAACAGTATATATATCTTTTGTTGGCGGGATTATTTCTATTGTCGGCGTGCAGTGATGAGATGGGGGCAGGATTAAAGTCTAAACCTCAAGCACTGGGCCGGACCAATGAGATTGTTGTTATAGCCGATGAAGATGCATGGGAAGCAACCTTGAGAGATACTTTTACATTTTATTTCGAATCGGCTTATCCCATTATGCCTAGGCCAGAACCTATGTTTGATGTAAGACACTTTACGCCTAGAGATCTGGCAGCTGAATCCTTGAGAAAAGAGTTAAGGACTTATGTGGTTCTGGCGGATCTAAGTGATAAAAATTCTAAAGCTACTGAACTGGTGCGGACAGATCTCGGAGAAGAGCGTTACAAGCAGGCTTTAAATACGGATAAGTTTACGACCACAGTAGGAAAAGATAAGTGGGCGAGGGGACA
>CALIQO010000177.1 GCA_938044055.1 uncultured Saprospiraceae bacterium | reverse complement strand
TCAGGAATGATGGAAGGTGTAAAATCTCGGTTGAATTCTTCTACAGCCGAATAAAAAATCTTAGCCCTTTCTGCTCCTACTTCGTCAGCTAGCACATCCTCTGAAATAGTTAGGGGGTATGCATACCTTGCATCTAGATATCCTTTATCGGGCATCGGCTGATCATCTGCATTTATTCTTGCTGTAGCAACATTGACAACCTTAGGCGATTGGATAAAATAGGGTAGCCATTGATTAAGGGGTTTTCTGCTTCCACCACCATTGCCTCTGATGTCTATGATTAACCCAGATGTGTTTTTCATTTTCTGCATACCCTCATGGATGCGTGTCAGGTATTCATCATCGCGATGCATTCTTTCCTTAAAAGCTATGTATCCCAGATTACCAGCTAGTATTGTATCTGAGTAAGCACTGGGTCTCGATGATCTTTCAGGCCTAGAATTCCAGGCAATATGCACCTTTTTTTCTTGGACTCCATTCGTAAGTTTTATGACAACGGAATCAGAGATAGAAATTTTATGAGATTTAAGAAGCAAGGATGTGAAGGCTAAATATGAGCGTGCATTTTTTTCTACATAACTTGGTGTTGTTTTAGCAACCATGTTTTTAGCAGAGTTATATAGGTCTCTGATTTTTACTCCTCCGATCTCTGTGATAAATGAATAATCTTCGTCATACAGTTTTTTCGATTCCTTGTGGTATGCAATAAATTTTCCGTCTTGTTTTCCTATGCTGAAGTGAAGGAAATTATATTCGTTTTCTGTAAGGACATCTCTTATGCTTACCCGACTGTGCCCATCTCCGAATTCTGCTAAGAACATTTTCAGTTGGAATGCTAAATCTCTTCTAGTAAGGCCATCTTCTATTCCAGTAATTATAGATCGTAAGGCGGTTTCATAATCATAACCCCTCAAGTCTACATAGGAATAATCCTTCTGGATGAAGTCCATTAAATAACTCAGGTCCTTTGCGATTTCATTTTTGTTTATCCAAGTAGAATCCTTAATCGAAGCATTATCAATCCGACTGATTAGATATTGGTAAGTCTCCGGAATTATTTCTAGTGGACTTAGTTGGGGAAGATCATCAGCTATTTTTTGCTGTACATACTGAGTAGCGAGATCTCGATTATTTATATCAAGGATGAAAGATTTAGTAATCGGGACTCCATTAGATTCATATGTGACTGATACACTATCTTCTCTTACAATGCCCATATCATCCATCAGATAATGCAGGTATCTATAGATCCCTTTTTTCCATTCTTTCTCGAATTCTTTTTTACTCAGACTGATATACTCAGAAATAGAGACGTCTTCTATACGTAATAATTTGCACCATTGATTGTCAACCATTGCATACGGATGATCCTCTATAAATGTAACCATAGAGAAAGGCGTTCTCTTATCATATTCTGGGCGCTGCCCTTGTATCTGCAGAGCGGTTAAGAGGAAAAAAGTAAAGGCAAGAAGTTTCATGATATTCATATTGTATGGGTATGGTGTTAAGCGCATGATTGAAGTTGTTTTCAACCATTTCATACCTTTAAATTATATCATTGTTATGGTATGAACAATGCCCTATCGATGACTGGGGTAGTGGGATCGATGACTCTGATTTTCTGATCGACATCATTTACGTACTTATCCATACCTTAGTGATGATAAGATGATAAATATGGATAATAAGATTAGGCGCCGATTTGAATCTCCTTCTTTTCGTAAGAAGTTAAGTATAGGTGCTGGTATAGCATTGTATGCCTACATACTTTATTCGTTGATACGTACAGGTTCATATGTGCTTCCTGATGACCCACTGTTTTTTTTCACCAGTGATGCATTTGAGTGCTTTGTTACAGCGACGCTTGGAGTGGTATTTTATTATACTTGCTTAAAGGGTCCATACATAATGCGTAAGATTCTCGGCTTCATTTTCAGCTTGGCTTTATTGTTGGGCCTCGCTTACGCAAAAGTAATCCGAAGAGACTCACCCTTAACTACTGAACTAGAAGAATTGACAAGTTATGTAGGTCTGATGATTTTATTCATTGCCTTGATATACTTTATTGACAACATCCATCTTATACTCAATAATGCACATCACAGAACAGAGGAAGCTTTAAAGAAGGCAGAATTGCAATTGATGAAACATCAGTTTCAACCACACTTCGTCTACAATGCATTGAATACAATCTATAGTATGTCTCTGCAAGATCACAATCAGACCTCAGACAGTATTCTGAAGTTGTCTTCTATGATGCGATACTTAACCGATGATACTTCTACCCAGCGGGTAAAACTATCAGGAGAAGTGAAATTCATTCGTGACTACTTAGAAATTGCTAGAATGAGATTCGGCGATGATATAGATATTAAGATGTATGTAGAAGGAAAGATGGAGGGAAAATTTATTGACCCACTGTTATTGATTACGCCTGTAGAAAATGCACTCAAGCATGGATATTATACCTCCGATAAAAATAATTCTATAAGAGTAAATTGTTCTGTGGATGATGACACCTTAGAACTATATGTAGAAAACTCTATTGAGAATAAACCTTCAGAATTGACATCATTAAGACAAGGGACAGGATTGTCTATGCTTAAAAAGCGACTGGATTTATTATACCCTAAGCAGTATAACATGGATCATGGAGCGAAAGATGGTAGATACGTTTTTAACCTAAAACTTAAGTTACATGAAACATAGAGTGATCATCATAGATGATGAGCAATGGGCCATAGATGTCATAAACCATCACCTGTCTCTATTCGATAAGTATGAAGTTATAGAGACATTTAGAGATCCTACTTCTGCTATGGATTACATAAGAGGCAATTCCGTAGAACTTGTTTTTTCGGACATAGCGATGCCTAAGATTACAGGACTTGAACTTGTAAAAATATTGGGCTCTAAAGTTAAATTTATTATAACCACATCATACGCGGAGCATGCTGTAGAAAGTTTTGATCTCAGCGTAGTTGACTACTTGCTTAAGCCTATATCGCTGGAACGATTCCAGCGAGCAATAGAACGGTACGAAGAAACCATGGCGAAGCAATCTGAAGTGCCAGAAAATTATTTCTTCGTCAAGGATGGGGATGAATATATAAAGATTATCATTTCAGAAATTGAATATATAGAAGGCCAGAAAGACTACGCTAAAATTGTTCTGAGTAAGGGGCATATTCTGGTATTAAAGACATTAAAGAGCTTGAGTGAAAGACTGAGTCAGCATGGGTTTCTACGCATCCACAAGTCTTATATAATCAATGCATCTAAGATTCTTCAATTTAATTCTAAAAGCGCTCTACTTAAGGATCATCAACTGCCTGTCGGCTCATCTTATAGAGAAGTTGTTAAAGCGTATATGGAGAAGAGCAAGTTGTAAAAGTGATTATTGTAAAGCCACAAAACTGAGATTGCTGTATTTCCATTATTAGTGTAATAGGACTATAGCACGCATTTCCATCTCAGGGAATACCCCTAGTTAAATGGTCCCATTTTATAAAGAATACAGTATTTAGACAATCATTGTTCTCGTAATTCAATTCTTATAATCATATCTATACAGAGTTCTTCTATTCTGCTGCGCGGTAAGAAGTACTCAACTTAAAACGAACACTATGAGAACCTTCATTTTCATAATCGCGGGTATATGTATAAGTAGCAACAGTTATACACAAGAGGAAAATCCGATTGTTTCTGGGCATGAATTGTCGCACAGATTAATATACCTTTCTGCAAATATGTTGCTGGAAACAGATAGGGATCTAGCACTAGATGTAATCACCCGAGCGGCTAACAGTTGCTATACTGGAGTTATATTTTCTGACGTGAAATTGAACGCGCTTGACAATTGGTTAAACAACGATACATACATGGGTAATTTCCAGACTTTCATAGATTCCGCCTCACAACTGGGATTGAAGGTATATCCTACTACAGCTAATTTCGGATATTCATCCCCTATATTATCTCATGACCCTAACCTTGCGGAAGGCTTGCCCGTAATCGATGCTAGATTCGAGGTGGTGGAAGTAGATGGTGAGCTGGTCTTAATGCCTGACGAATCCACTTCTTTTCCATTGTTGAACCTCAATTTCGAGGAAGTACCGGAAGTAGAAAACGATATGCCCGGATGGTCATTTCAGGATGATCCAGGAGTTGTAACTTTCTGGGATAGCAATGAAAGTTACAGTGGAGATTACAGTCTGAGAATCGAGGATCCTACCAATGATGACAACAACTTAGGTAGAATAATCCAGCAGGTAACCCTTGAGCCATATAAAGAATACCATCTCAATTTCTGGATTAAATCAGAAAACATGAGCAGTGGAAAATTCAACGTCTTCATTATCAATAAAGACAACGATCGACATCTACAACACAATCCAGTTGCCGTTGCCTCTACCCAAGAATGGACATCCTATGACTTGACTTTTAATAGTCTTGAAGGGGGAGAAGTAAATTTTGTTTTTGGAGTGTATAATGGAGGAACAGGTAAGGTATGGTTAGATAATATATCTGTAGAATCCACTGCATTCAATAATATAATAAGGAGGTCTTCTACTCCTGTGGTTATAGAGACGCTTGCTGGACAGCCTTTATCAGAAGGTATGGATATAAACAGTATTGTTGATCCACTAAGCGGAAATGATCCTTACCCGGGAAAGTTTTCTGTCTGGCATGAACAACCTACAATAGGAATTCCGGAAGGAAGTAGCCTCACTATGGGAGACATCATTAAAGTAAGTTACTACCATACAGCAACCATAGGAGGCAGCCAAGTCTGTGCTTCTCTTACAGAGCCTGGTGTATTCGACATAGTCGAAATGCAGATGAATCAGATTCGGATTTTGTTTCAGAGTAGATCTGCTTTTTCAGGATGGATGCTGGGTCACGATGAAATTAGGGTACACAATTGGGATGAGAGTCCAGCTTTTGGTTCGCCAGGAGAGAATCTAGCGTATAATATTCAGCAAGTGTTTGACATAACCCAAGAGATTGATGTTGAAGCAGAAGTGTTTACGTGGAACGACATGTTTGACAGATACCACAATGCAGACCCTAGTAAAGATCCTTACTACCTGGTGAAAGATTCCTGGGAAGGAAGCTGGGAAGGTTTAGATCCTAAGGTTACCATTCTTAACTGGCGCTATGGTGACAGGGTTAATTCAACCAACTTTTTTTCAGAACTAGGAAACAAGCAGGTACTTGCTGGATACTATGACCAGGGCAGTTACTATACCGCTGATTGGTTAGAAGATGTAGAGGGTGTAGAAGGAATAATAGGAGTTATGTATACGACATGGGTTAGAGATTATTCCAACATTGAAGATTGGGCTGATGCAACCTGGGGAGGATGTGCTTTTGCAACTTCCTTGCCCATTGAACTGGGGAATTTCGAAGCGGAGTTGGTCAACAGGGATGTCGTACTTAACTGGAGTACTTTACAAGAATGGAACAACGATGGATTTTATATAGAAAGAAGAATTGATAACGGAACATGGTCTGATATAGATTATATAGAAGGTGCAGGAGAAAGTAGTGAAGAACTGATCTATAGTTATGTTGATACCGGTGTGCCGTCAGGAATAATTTCATATCGATTGAGGCAAGTGGATGTAGATGGGTCAGAGAGTTATTCTGAAATAGAAATTGTGAATGTGGAGAAAAACATACTATCCATACCTTCTATTATTGATTCATCAATATCTATTGATTTCAATGGGCCCTACCAGATCATTAATATAAGAGGACAAGTTTTAGATCATGGCATAGTTACAGGCGATGAAATCCGAGTTGAAAACCTCCCTTCTGGACATTATATATTACAAGCAGGCAACCAGCACGCGCGGTTCGTAAAAGTAAATTAAGATTAGATCGGTTGTTGATTTATCATTTAATAAATTTCAACAATTGGGATTTGTGGTCATCATAATTTAACTTAAAAAAGTAAGTGCCTCCAGATAGATTGGAAGTATTGATTCTCTGTATTCTTGATTGTTTCGATATCCGTTTTATTCTTTTGCCTTGAGTATCCATTAAGTCAATAGAAGACAACGATTCATATCTATCCGGATCGATTTCTAAATGTATAAAATCTATGGTGGGGTTAGGATAAACCGTACTGTAGATCGGTTCTATGTCATCATCAATAGAAGTCAATATTCCGAACGTCATGTAATTCATATTAAAGAGGGGTTGTGTGATCACCATTCTTAATTGCTGCAATCCTTGGGGAAGTTTTACTTGGCTGGTGGTGGAGGTCCATGTCTGCCATCCACCGGTACTCGGAAAGGCAACTCTTGTTAAGAATGATGTGGATCCGTCTTCGTTGACGAGTTGTAATTCTACCTGTCCAGATTCGCTTTCTGCGGCCGTTCGGAAATCAACTTCGTACGTTCCTCCTGTCTGTACATCTATGTAGTAATCTAGATAATCACCTACATCTAAAAATCCTAGATTCTGTCCACCACCATTGTCACTGGTATTTTCCAGTTGTATGCCTTGCTGGAAAAAATATTCTTCTGCTTC
>CALIQO010000176.1 GCA_938044055.1 uncultured Saprospiraceae bacterium | reverse complement strand
ACAGCCTTTCTAGTAAAATAGTATCTATTAAGTGGAGATTCATAACTGTGAAACCTGAGCAAATTACGGATTGGAGAGACATCCAAGATACAGATGGTGTTACTGATAGATTGGTTGTAGAAATCGAAAAATGCAGAGACGCTCTGCCGGCGATCGGAAAGGCTTTCAGAGCCAAGAGAAAAATCACCATACCGACAGATGGGGTGGTCTACGAAAGTGAACTGGCACATTGTTCTTCTTTAGAACCGGGAATGATAGAACTTCAAGAAACCAAGATTCAAGCTGCCGAGGCCAAGGTTACCAGAAGAATCCTGGATAATCAATTGCTGGAACTGGAATACGAACGTAGAAGGGCATTGCTAGAAAGTGGAGACTTTTCCCCTTTCCAGACACCTGAATTGCCGGAGTCGGAATAATCCATATAATCATA
This sequence comes from uncultured Saprospiraceae bacterium, assembly GCA_938044055.1. GTDB lineage: Bacteria > Bacteroidota > Bacteroidia > Chitinophagales > Saprospiraceae > JABDLO01. Next base: position 2,964 of record CALIQO010000176.1, on the reverse strand, counting down.
TAAGTTCAGCTTTGGTAGAATGGAATGGATGATCTATGATTGTCCATTCCATTGACTTATGAAGATAATGGAAAGTATGGTGACGGATTGATTAAGTTTAGAAGGATGTTTTCGTTTAAATCTGGCCCATCCACTCACTTGCCTTATCTCCGCGCAACTACTAAGACATCAGATTGTACCGATTGATCACCTACCATTACAACCGTATAGGTGCCAGGGACAATGGAAGAAATATTAAGCGAAACTGCTTCTGCTGATTCTGAGATGCGCTTATTTAAAACCTGCTTTCCATCCATGCTATAGATCGACACAGTATGCGCTTTACGGAGATTGGTAATGTATAAAACATCCGTCGCTGGGATAGGGTAGAAGAAGTTTTCTCTTATGAAATCTGGGTCATCAGTCGAAACAGTTTCACTGCCGTAAAATTCTATCTCTCCGATGGCACTCCATACACTTGTCCGTGTATCACCGGCGCTGTTGTAACGGCCATACCTGACTACCTTGACATATTGCGCACCGACAGAATTCACTATGTATTGATTGAAATCAGTTGTATTGGTCATGGTGAACAATAGATCCCCAGAAGTGGGTAAAACCATGGTGAAATCTGCATCCTCTGTACCTGTCGTAGACACCCAGATTTGATAACCAAATGGATCTGATTTATTCGTCGTTGTAAACTGAATCAAGTGTAAGAAATAGACACTGGAAAGATCGTAGATGATGAATTCTCCATCTCCTCGGTAATCCCCTTCTACAATGTCTCCATCGTCAGCGGCCCATACGGAACCGTTGTCTTTGTCGAGGGTATTCGCAGCATAGTTAAACTTGTCTGTTCCATTGACCTCTTCTTTAGAAAAAGAATGCACAGTGACGATGTCTTCCGGCATGCCAGTCCCCACATTGATAAGGTCATATAGGTCAGAAAGATTCGCACCATCTTGTGAAACTGGAATCGTTCTTACTATGTCTTCTCCACCAGCATCTTGAATGATTGTTACACTTCCCATTCTAGGACTTGTTTCTTCATTTTTTTCAACCATCACTGCTATAACTGCGCTGGCTGTCCCTGTTTCTGTGTCGATGCTTATCCAGTCATCGCTCACGGTTGCTGTCCAACTCACATTCGTATTGACGTTGATGGTGAGGGTGTCAGCTGCAGCGGAAAAAGTAGGAAGGCTACTCGCAGTAAGGAAAGCGCCTACCGCGATGGTACACTGTCCATCGGATATATTGTTTCCTGCATAGTCGATAAAACAAGCTCCTACACCATAACCCACCATGTCATCCGTGAAGGGTATATAAGAACTAAGGTCGGCTCCTTTTCCTTCAGAGCCTGATCCTGAAAATGTGAATATCTCTCCATCCGCAGCTGCCATGATTCCATCTTCCATGGTAAAGCCATCATTGGTCTCGCCTAAAACAGTTCCTGTATAAGTGTTGCCAACATAAGTAAGAGAAGTACCTAGGTCGGCATAGGAAGAAGCGGCATCTCCAGTGATGACATCTGACACGGCTGGATCGCTTTCCGCAAAAAATATTAAGTTGTCGGCAACTGTTCCAGTCGGGTCGGTTGTTCCTTTGTCTCCATTGTAAAAAAGGGGCGCGTGCGTATTGACGAATGTATTATTCGATACGACGATGTTGTCTGATTTCTGATATCCATTTGTGACATTGGTGGAAGTGCATTCAACATTGGCATTATCGCCTCCTCCCATAAATGTAATGCCATTGTTCCACTTCGCTTGACTGGCAACAGTGATGCAATCTTGAACGTAGTTATTGGTTATGGTATGATTGCCATCAGAAATCCTGATGCCTCCCGTTCCATCTACATCTTCTCCTAGAAAGTAATTGCCATCGACGACAGCATTGGATCCATGACGCAATACGAGGGAACCTCTGCACCGTCTGAAAGTATTGTTGGTAAAAATATTGCCTTTGCTTTTGTTGGTAATGATTTCGTTTTCGCCATCTGATTCTACGAAGTAATTGTTGGTTACACTGACATCGCTATGGACATTCTGGTTTTCGCTGGAGCCGATACGGATGGTTTCACTGTCTCCAGAATTACTCAAGGTATTGTCTATTTTTTCATACTTGTAAAAGTAATTGTTGCTTATGGTGTGACCGACTGTAGCACAAGGATCAGCTTCTGCGTTGTATTGATATTCTGCCAGCACAAGTGCGCCCGCACTTTTCTTATTCATGAAGGAGCAGTTAACTACTTTATTGAACGTACCATATAATACAATCCACCTGTGTTTCGCAATAGAATTTTCTGCTGCATCCTCTGCAGCATCATCTGGATGGATAGCAAGGCCATCGATGACACAATTCTGGATGGTACTGTAATTGGCATAATCGGTTCCATTTCTAAACTGGATAAAGTTGCTTGCTCCGAAACCACCTTCCCAGTGAAAACCATCGACAACTACATAATCACCTCCGATATTCATCTGCATACCTCCGGTAAATTTTACACCACCTGGATTTTCTGCTCTAAAGATGATGGGGTTTTCCGCTGTACCGTTGCCGACAAAATCGATGCGTTCATCGGTTGTGTACACACCATTGGCCAGAATGATTTCATCTCCCGGTCCATACGTCTGTGCTTCCAGCTGTTCTGGATCGTCAATGTTGTAGGTCGTCTGACCGAGGAGAGGACCAGTGATTATAAAGCACCATACATATGCCATGGTTTTTATCAATCGGGGAGTATAACAATTGTTAATCATTATCTTTTTTTAGTTGAGGAGAAATCATATTACAATTCTCAAGCATGAATATAATACATGAAATTTTGAAATCGGTTTCTCATGATTCCTTTTCATCAGATCGGTGGAATAGATATTTTCTCCCTTCAGGGATCGAGGGTTGCGCGCTGGCATTCAAGTCAGCGATGTCCGTTTTATTTTGCCTTATCATTTCCATTATCAAGGGAAACAGGAATGGGTTGAC
>CALIQO010000175.1 GCA_938044055.1 uncultured Saprospiraceae bacterium | reverse complement strand
CCTTGCGCACCTGTATCTCCTTGATCTCCTTTGTCCCCCTTATCTCCCTTGTCTCCTTTTATTCCTTGGCTACCTTGTATTCCCTGCTCACCTTGAATTCCTTGATCTCCTGTATTCCCTTTGTCTCCCTTGTCTCCTTTATCCCCTTTGTCTCCCTGCGGTCCTGCTGGGCCTTCAGGTCCTTGAATCTGCCCGACGGCGTTCCACATATTCCCGTCCCATACATAGCCTGTGCCCGTATTCTGATCTATAAACATGTCACCCACATCTCCATTATAATTGGGATCAAGTTCGCCTGCTCCATTTACAGATCCCACAATCGTAACACCAGTTCCATCTTCTCCAGGAGTTCCCTGAGGTCCTTGATCACCAATATCTCCCTTGTCGCCTTTATCTCCTTTTTCTCCAGTATCACCTTTCTCTCCTTGAACTCCTTGAACTCCTTGTATACCTTGATCTCCAGCATCACCCTTTTCTCCTTTCTCTCCCTGTTCCCCTTTCTCTCCTTGGTCGCCTTTGATGCCTTGGTCTCCCTTAGGTCCTTGAATTCTTCCGACTGCATTCCACTTGTCGCCGTCCCACACATATCCTGTTCCAGTATTTTCGTCTATAAACATATCACCTATAGATCCTCCATAGTTAGGGTCTAGTTCTCCTTCTCCAGCAACTGAACCGACAATGGTCACTCCTGTTCCTGCTTCCCCTTGATCACCTTTTTCTCCTTTCTCTCCTTGGTCTCCCTTAGGTCCGGTAGGACCAGTCTCCCCTACTTCTCCTTTATCTCCAGCAGGGCCTGCATCTCCTTTTTCTCCTTGAGGACCTTGGATGCTTCCCACATTGATCCACATGTCACCGTCCCATACATATCCATCTCCTGTAGAAGAATCGATGATCATATCTCCGACATCACCATCATAATTCTTAACAAGTTCCTCTGCATTCTCAACAGACCCTACTACGGTTACGCTATTTCCCTCTTCCCCTTTCAGATCTACAAACTCTCCAAAAGATCCATCTGGATTCTCAAATCGAATCTTAGTACCATCCCACTCATAGGCTGGAGAAGGACCAGGTGTCGAGCTACCACTGTTTTCTGCATATAGTGCATACGGTACAGATAATAATTGTGTTGTTCCTAAATCTACAGTTCCACCATCACTTTCAAGTTTAATGTTTAGAAAAAACGGGCCTTGAGACCAGTTGACATTCTTCACATCTTCATTACCTACCATAAGGTTAACAACCCCTGAACTGTTAGTCGTTCCCTCTATATTCTGAGTAAAAACTTCAGAGCCATTCGCCGATCCTTTCAGAATGGTAAAAGTCATTTTTACTTGTGCATCAGCAAGCGTATTGCCTTTATTATCTTTTAATGCAGCCTGGTAATTAAAGGCTCCAGGTGCTTGCGCAAATATGCTTGCTAGAAACATTACTTGCAAAAAGAGTAGTGTGGAAAGTTTTTTCATTTTCTATGGTTTTTTTAAAACTTTAATTTCAATGTGTTAATAGTAATAAGTGATCTAGAAGTGTATGCTTTTAATTCATTCAACGTGAAATGACGGTTACCCAACCGGTGAAATATGATCTGTTCTCTGTATGAAGAAGAACAGCATATTGTCCTGGTGGGAAATCTGAAACATCTACTTTCTGAATATTGGATTTAGAAACTGATCTTTTAGCAATTAACTTACCCATACTGCTATGTATGCTGTAATAGGTAAAAGGAATGTCCTCGGTTTCTATCTTTATATTTAATTCGGATTGAACCGGATTAGGGTAAGTGGTAACTTCTATTGAAGCCCCTTCTATATCTATAGTAGGCGTCGAACCAGATGTCGATCCTACATTAAATCCTTGATTTACGATAATATCTGTTCCCTCGAATGTAAACGTAACAACCTCACCTAGGGTGGATTCAGCGCGCATAGATCCGCTACTCATCTGACCAAAAGAAGCTATTACTTGCCTATCAATACTCTGTGCGGATACGGCTGCAATAGTGAATAGCAGCATAAGTGTAGAAAAAGTTTTCATCAATCTTGTTTTTTGCACGAACGAGATTCTCCTCAATTCGATAAAACAAAAATGAAGCAAAGGCCTCACCTATTTCTCACCCTAAAGGACCATTTTTCAACTAAATGAAGATTTGAAATACATTTTCAACCTTTTATTATGGGCTTTTAAAGAAAAATCAAAAATATTTTTCCGCAGATGCAACCTTTATCAGAAAAGGAAAGTATATCCTTATGTAACTAATAACCACTTGATGAAGTGTTTTAACAAAACCAGTGAACACTTCAATATTTTTAACCTAAATCCAAACAATAATGTCTTCCACCAATTCAAAAATTTCAACGCTAATAATCTTGTTTTTTCTAGCTGTCAGCTTACAAGCTCAACGAACAGTAGACGCTTCTGAAATTGTAGAAGCGCTGAAATCAGGTCAGGATGTATCTTATGAAAATGTCATCATAGAAGGAGTTGTAGACCTTACCCCTTATGCAGAAAAAATAAACGATCTACCTAAAAAGAGATTCTGGAACGGTGGAGACAACAATATAGAACATACAATAGACGGAAACATAAGTTTCGTCGATGTTACTTTTAAAGATGGATTCTATGCTTACTTCCATGATGATGACTTCGATTATACAGACTCTAACTCTAAATTTACGTTTATAGCCCATTTTGATGGAAACGTAAAATTTCAGAATTGCAAATTTATGGGACACGCATGGTTTAAGTACTCAGATTTCGACAGGAATACTGATTTTTCTGGTACCGATTTCAATGATGGCGCTAACTTTAAGTACGCAGAATTTAATCAAGCAGCAGATTTCAACAACACCAATTATGACATGGAAGGAAACTTTAAATATGCTGAATTTAGTACCAATGTAAGTTTCGCTAAATCCGTTTTTAACGATGATGCTAACTTTAAGTATACTAAGTTTCATGAAGGAACTTCCTTTAAGAATACAGAATTTAGAGACGATCTTAATCTTAAGTATACAGAGGTAGACGGTGAGTTTATTACTGAGAATATGATTGTAGATGGTGAGATGAATACTAAGTATACCAAGCACAACGGCAGTGACTTCCATAACTATAAAAGAAAAAATAAAAGAAAGAACAAAAGAAACTAATTCGCCTTGTATCCACCACGATTAAGAAATAAAATAAATTTCTA
>CALIQO010000174.1 GCA_938044055.1 uncultured Saprospiraceae bacterium | reverse complement strand
TCTCAGGAACGAATCACAAGCCACTGGGACACTTAAAAGTTACCGTGCAGAAATTCTATAGAATCAATGGAGGGTCTACTCAGTTGAATGGTGTCGGATCGGATATCGTTCTTCCAGATTTATACCACTATCTAGATACGGGTGAGAAGGATTATGACAACGCTATGCCTTGGTCAGATATAGATCCTATCGAGTACGACCAGAATGTTGCCAAGCTGAATCACATCCAAGATTTAAAATCTAGAAGCAAGAATAGAGTAGATAATGATGCAACTTTTGCCATGGTACTTGACAATGCCTTGAGACTTAAAGAAAGTAGAGACAAGTCAGAGTTTAGCATCGAGAAGGAAAACTATTTCAGTCAGATGGATCAGCGCAGAAAAGAAGCTGAGAAGTATGATGGTCTGTTTGATGAAGACATAAAAGATCTTAATCCTAAAAACCTAGACGCTGACCTTTCTTATATCAATGAAGATCAGAGTAGAATAACAAGAAATGAAGAATGGTTAAAAGGCATCAAAAAAGATTTCTATCTTCAAGAAACACTCAGAATTCTTAGAGACATGATAGAGCTTGAAGAAGCATTCGTTAAGGCAGATAAAAAAGAAATCAGACCTTAATTTATCTATTAAAGAATAATCGTACTGAATAAAAAGAGCCTGCACACTGGACGTATGCAGGCTTTTTCTTTTTGTATGTTTTTTAAGAACGAATCCTTATAGTTCCAGAAGATTACTGAAGCGATCATTCATCGATTTTATAACCCAGCAGTTTTCCGGACTTTTTATCATGAAGGATAAGCAACCTATCTGTCGCATCTACAATATAGTTCGGCTCTTTATCATCATGCTCAATCTCTCGGATATGTTCTCCTGAAGCCGGATCAATAAAAACGAAACCTCGTTGCTTGTTTTCAAGCTTAGTGAAAACGAAAGGTAAGTTAAGGCTGCCCGCATTTGCCAGTCTTCTTCTTCTTTCATTCATCTGGTCGGCACTGGCCCATGCATCGTTAGACCCTTCTACGAGAGCCCCCTGATGAACCTTTTCTCCTCCTGAATAAACTGTGACGATCTCATCTGCATTGCCCGTTGCGGCAGCTCCTACTTGAGTGGCCAGGACAGCAAGCTTCATAAGACCACCAGAATTATTGCTCTTCTTATAATGCTTCTTATACAATATGGATGCATCATTACCTACTAGAGAAATAGAATTACTCCCCTTAGCGAATACGCCTTCTTTTAGATAAAGAAGCTTAGGGGTCTGTTCTTCAAACTTGAAATCCTTGAACTCCAGTTCCTTCTCTCCTTTTTTAATTTCTCCTGTACCCATATCTACAATGTATGGCCTTTTCTCATTGAGTATAGCCAGCTTATTTAATTCTTCATTGTAATCTAGGACGCAAGATTCTTTCTTAGAAATATCATTTTTCCAAGTTGATTTTCCATTTTTCAGATCGATGTGATCTATCTTTTCACTGGTTACAATCATCAACCCTGCTCCTGTTTTATCGGCTGACCACTTACCTTCAGAATTCCATGAATTGTCCCATACTTTTTCTCCAGACGGATCTATGGCTACAGCCTTTATAGAGCCATAAGCATTTCCTATAAAGACCATGTGATCATCGGTAGGATATACATAATCTACCCTTCCTATTTCTAGGCCTTTTGAATATTTAAGAGACATATCATTAAGATTTATTTCATTGACCTTATTGCCTATGTATATGTACGTCTGCTCTCCCATAAATCTAAGTCCATTCAAGTCATTTTTAAAAGCAGTCTCATTGACTATCTGGGCTGAGGAAGGGTCGATGATCTTTAGGATTTTCTTATCGCCTACATAGATTTTATCTTCATAAAACTCTATAAATCTAGGCTTGTCATTAAGGTCGTGCGTCACTATTGAGGAACCATCTTTCCCATTGATAAAATGAAGCTTCTTTTTTTCCTCTAGCATCAATTGTGCTCCACCATTCAGTCCGTAAACATCGATATCATCTTTATGCTCTATCTTCCATAACTGTTCTGCGTTTCCTAACGATACGCCGTAAAGATGTTTCTTATCTTCCTTTATGTACAGAATGTCTTCATCATAATTGTAATCAGAGAGAATCACATCTTTCTCGAAACTCACCTTACCCTTGACCTCTCCAGTAGCAACCGACATAACATAAAGGTCTTTCTTACGGATGAGAGCCACCGTATTGTCTTCATTGATAAATGGTTTTTCAGGACCTGAACTAAACAAGGCTTTAAGACTGAACATACCAGGCTTATCTTTCTTATCTGACAATCTAAAAACCTCAGCCTTTTTTTCTCTTAAGTCGAGAACTAAAACATCATCGGCCTTATCAGCAGTTAACTCCATAAGTACATAACCTAAATCCATATAATAATGGATGTGATCTACCTTAGTCTTTTCGCTCTTAGACACAAGTATCTCACCATTGTCTGCATTAATTAAATGAAAGGATTTTCCTTCTTGATAGATGTATGCAACATTATCCAGAAGAATCGGATCATTAAAATTTTCTAAGTCTTCGAGCTCCCATTCTACATTCCCGGTTTCATTGTCAACTTGCATAAGATTGTTCTCATTCTGAACAATGACCTTACCCGTTTCAAGCTGAGTCATCCACATTTTCTTGTGCATGCCCTCTAAGCTCCAGTCTGCTATATCTTGTGCTTGCAGCATAAATGGCAGAGTAAGTAATGCGCTAAATATTAGTTTTTTCATAAGTACTTTGTTTTGATGAATAATTGACGAAGTACTCAGAGAAAATAAAATGCACCACTTGTAAACAACCCCTTCCTCTAAGTATTTCGATTAGACTAAAGTAACAATTACCCCATAGATTTAGGGCATATTACTTTACAATGATTGTTAAAGTATTAATCTTACTGGAAAATATAAGGCTCATATGAAGCCCACCAATCCGAAATATCAACCTTGGGACGGCGACATAAGTATACAGGAATATTGTGTTCTTCACCTATGGCATAGGGATGTTTAATGATTTTAACAAGCTCTTTTTCATGGAAGGCATAGTCTATGGCACCTTCCTCATTTCCGAGACTTAACCAGACGTCAGCGGAAGCGTTACCATGTCCCCAAGTCCAGAAACTTCCATGGCGGCATATAGGATCCGGTAAGTTATACTTGTCGCCTAGTACCATCATCGCACCGGCCTCTCCATAATTTTCTGCCCACAACACACAAGCAGCTCTATCCTCCTCACTTAATGCTTTATAGACACTATCAATAATAGCGGCTTGCTCTTCCCATCCATGCATATCTGCATAATCACCAGTCATTATATACCTGCCATCTTCTTCCTCTATCTCAGCATAATCCAGATACTGATCAATAGAAAAAACAGGTGTCATATGAGGGATGTATGGAATGACTGGGATTACCATTATTGCGCCTACGACATAAGGCAACCAAGATCTACTCCTACTCAAGATTTCTATCATCCTAGCCCCTAATGCAAACATCACTGGATACAGTGCATATATATAATAGGTTTTCGATTTTAGAATCCACATAGTAGAAAACATGATGATGGCGGCCACACTTATAGGAATATATTTTTTCTGATCGCTCAAGGCAAATGTTCCGATGATTCCCAGAACAATAACTAAAAAAGTAAAGGGTGATTCTATCTGATCTATGAGAAACTGGAATGCGCCTATCTCTTCTAATTGTGTTTCTCTCAATCTTGACAAATGACTAAAAAGCGGAAAATTATGACTTGCCTGCCAGAGGATATTAGGAAGAAAAACAACCAATGCTATCAGACCAGAAATATATAACCACTTATTCTTAAAGAGGGCTGCCCTACGGTAGGACAATATTCCTATAAACGCTCCGAATCCCCACACCAACATGGTGTACTTATTCATCAATCCACATCCTAGGATAACACCCATCCAGATGAGGTCATTCTTGTTCTCTCGATTAATGTACCTTATGAAAAAATAAAATCCCAGTGTCCAGAATAATTGATCGAAAGCTACCGGCTGAAACAGCGTGTGATTGCGGTAAAAGGAGGCAAAGCCTAAAATACACATTCCTGCTAGAAAGACCCCTGCTCTCCTACCCTTCATTTCTTTCACCATCATACAGGTTATCACAATAATACCCACTCCAGCTAGGGTTGAAAACAGACGTGTTCCTGTCAGTGAATTATTGAAAAGAATCTCCGATAATCTTCCTAACCATCCTATGAAAGGAGGAAATTCCATATATCCCCAGTCTAGATGCTTACCGGCTGAAAGATGTAGCAATTCATCTCGGTGGAATCCATAATTCCGATTACCTATGCATTGAATGGTAAGCTTCACAAGAGACAGAACAAGGATTACCCAACCATATAATTTCCAATCTTCTTTATTCATGTAACTAAGATGCAGAGGCATATATAAATTAACTTGGAATAAACAACAAGGTACTCAATCGTCTGTCTGACAGATAACCTTACGGCAAATATCTCTGAAGCAATCTTTCTTCTTGCATACAGTTAAGTACACATCATATCTTTCTTAGTTGCACTCTTCTTCAATTAATCTTCTATTCTTATCCTATTGTTCTGAATATTGTCATCCAGTCTTGTTATATCTGGGTCAAGAATCAATGCCTCAGGTATGAATTCAATATTGAACGTATATACACTGTCTATACCTGTTAACCTTATAGATGATCGGTAGAACTTAGGTTCACGAGAATCTATATCAAAACCTGTTATTTCTATTTCTAGATCTTCATTCATAGGTATTAATTTCGACGCCCCTTCTTCTGTTGTACTAAATTTCTTACTAGAAATTTCTGCCATGACTTTTGTCCTATATTTATCAATCCTTTCAATTTCAGTGTTTTCAATTTTCAAGTCATACGTTATAACATCTTTCAACCACTCCACAATAAGCTTAGCCTCATGGATATCAGCATTGCTCAGCAAAACAGATATCCAGTCATCTGCAGTTGCTGTCTGATCTATGGTGAAATTATCCACAAGTTTTTTCAGAGAATTGTTAAGCACTTCTCTTCCCATCAATTCTTTAATTGCTTGCATGACTATATAACCTTTTCTATATGCAATGTATGTTTCATTAGTCACCTGATGTAACGATGATTCACAAGTATGGGATTCAGAACGAAAATGAAAATATCTCCGGCGGTTAAAGTCGGCCAACTGATTGACCATATCCTTTCCATACATAATTTCAAGCACCTCCGCTTCCATGTAATTAGCCATAGATTCTGTGAGCAGATTAGCGCCCGGTCCTGCAGCAGGAGACATTTTATGGCCGAACCATTGATGACCCAGTTCATGAATCACGACCCGGGACAATTGGTTAATTCCTTGCTCACTTCCTTGATCATCTTGTCGGAAAAACATTTCGTTTAAAGCAATGGTACCAGGAAGGGCGTGCCCACCGAATCTCCAATGCAGGGGCACCTCCACAATACGCAGATGATCGTAGTGATATGTTCCGAATGCTCTATTAGCATAAGTAAGTGTGGCCTTAACCACATCTATAATTTCAGATGATGCATTGCTGTGGTTGGGATGGGTATACACTTCAACTTGGATGCCCTCTACTTGATCTTTGACTACTGTATAGTCCCCTACAAACCAAGATAAGTTGTTATCTGTTTTCTGATCAGAACGGTAATGATAAACCATTTTGTCGTCCACCTCTTTCTTATCTACAAGACTTCCAGGGGCGATGGCAATCTGTTCTGCATCTGTTGTAATCCAGGTTTCGAATTCCTGCTTAGGTTTAGGCCGGATTGATTTCGTGTCGCCACAGTCCTTCATCTTAATATCAGGTAATTGATACGCTCGTCGCTGGGTCTTGCTGGTCAATTGAAAATCCTCAACATACCCGAATCGCGGTTCGAAAGATCCGTTCCTTAGATAGGTGCCTGACTCTTGTATATCTCGCTGTCTATCGAAATCTGTGTAAACTTCTTTAACTTCAAAATGCATAACTCGTTTATCATCCCTTTCTAAGGGTGGGTCGAATATGACAAGTCTCGCTTCATTGCTGGCTGATAAAATAGAATGTACATGTGCACCTTCTATCCTAAATGAATCTAAAACAGAAGGCGCATTCACAATTATCGTATCGATGATTTCATCTCCATAATTCGAAATTAGATATTCGCCTCTTACGCTGAAACCCATATTATCTGAATGGATGTTCACCCATGTTTTCACAGAAGAGATATCAGGTTTATTTTTAGACGCGTACTTCAGAAAACTACTTTCATAATTTACTCTAAACCTCGTCTCTTCTTCTATATTTATTCTTACAGATCCAGAAACATATTCTTTATGGATTAAAGTTGCTGAGATACCTGAAAGAGCAACTATAATAATCAGAAAGAGCATCTGAAGTTTAGTCCACTTTTTGTCTAAATTGAAAATCGTATCCTTAAATCCACTTCCTATTTTTCTGTTGTAACTTTTATAAGTGAAGAGACAGAACAAGAATAATAGTGGAAGCCACACTGAACACAATCGCCAGAATGAACCAGCTTGAGTTCCATAGCCATAAAAAGCAGAGTACCCTTCGCCTATTTTTGGAAACTGAAACACCTTAGACAATGGATGCATATACCCCAAAGCCGGAAGACCATATCCCAGTCCATATATAAGAATCAACGTGACAACCATACCGGTATACTTATTGGAAACAAACATTTGCGTAAGCATAGAGAATACGATTACAGCTAAAACAGAAATTCCTCCATAGAGATATACACTTAAATACAATGGTAGATTGAATTTATAATAACCATGAGAGATCTGAATAATAAGACCTATTCCGATTCCACAAGTAATGAGCATTATCGGAATCGATAGCATCGTTAACCATTTAGACATCAAGAATTGTCCATTGCTTACAGGTGTGACATCTATGATTTCATTGAATTTATAAGACTTAGATCTCCATACAATTAATCCAGTATAATAGACAATGAGGAAGAGACCACAATAAGAGAATGGTTCTAGAATCAACCCGATGATTAGACTTGTGCTTGGTATAATTTTTCCGTACACTCCCTGGCCATTTATATTGTGTGTGATGGCAGAATATATCATGATACACCACACGACTATAAAAATCTGAAATGGCCTAGATTTGAGCACTGCCCATATATCCATTCTAAGCAGATGAGCTACCTGATAAGCCCATGAATGCTTGGTCCTCTCTCCAGGTTTCACAGAATTGTATCCACCTACTTGGCCTGGTCTCAGTGAATCAGATTTCCTTCTTTTAAACCACGATCTTGATTTTCTCTTGGTTTCTTCAAGCCTCAGCGTATGCCTAAAAAATGTGATCCCTAGTAAGGTAAAACTTGAGAAGCACCACACAATTCTGTTTAACAATAGTGAACCGGAAAACGGAACTAAGATTTCTTTCTTCTCTTGAGGAGACCATAGATGTGTAATTTCAAATTGACTGCATAAACCTAAAATATCTAACCATGCAACTCTTTCTATTATAAGATCACTCACGACCAATCGGCCTCCGGTAAACGGCGAACCTATGTAGAAATTACACATTAAGAAGAGGGTCATTATCAATGTGCCCGCTACGAACGAATAGGCAGATCTCCGAAGCATTAAAGTAATAGAAAATACAATCGAAAGAATTATCAATACATCTGGAAGAACGATTGTCAACCATGGCCAGATAATTGAAAAAACATCAAAAGATGGAAAATCATGAATAGACAACGGATCCATCATAGCCCCTAAGTACAAGCCCAGAACATAACCCATTGAAGAAAGAACTGAGGTACCAAGAATTCCTATAAATCGAGATCCTAGGATAATATATTTTCCAGCGCGTGTCGTATGAATAATACCATCCATGCCATACTCAGTATCTCGCAGAACAGTATAAGCACACTGGAAACTAATCTGTAAGACCATTATCAGACTGGTCAGGCAAGTAAACAAAAACAAATTGTACCTATTGTCTACTTGGATGGCGCCTTCCTGCAAGGTGAGAAAAATCCCACTTAAGAATAGAAAGGAAGAAAAAAGAATAAATGTTCCATTCTTGATTTGATACTTAATTTCGAAGCCAATTAATCTTGTAAGCATGATTTACAGTTGAGATTGTGTAAGTGTGTAAAAATAGAAGTGTTCTAAATCTGAGGTTTCCGATTGCGCCTCCAGGGTAGGTTGATCTGTAGAATACAAGAATGCATTTAACTGGCCGCTCACTCTACGGGTATTGATAACTTGATGATTGCTCTTAAGGTCATTTAGAGCTTCCTTGTTAGTCGGTACAGACCATAGTTTTCCACTAAGGCCATCTATCAGTCCTTGAGGCCTCCCTTGAGCAACAATTCTTCCCCTATTAAGGATTGCCATATCAGAACACAGGACCCGCACGTCGTCGACTATATGGGTGGATAGAATTACAATTACAGAAGTAGAAACTTCTGACAATACATCTAGGAATCGATTTCTTTCTTCTGGATCTAATCCAGCTGTAGGCTCATCTACCATAATCAACTGAGGATCGCCTAATAAGGCTTGAGCTATCCCAAACCTCCTTTTCATTCCTCCAGAAAAGTTACTTACATATTTCTTTCGGTGCTCATATAGATTGGTTTTATCGAGAAGTGCATCGACTTGCCGCTTCCTATCAGTCATGTTTATTATACCCTTAAGTATGGCTATGTGATTCAGAAGGTCTAATGCAGAAATCCTAGGATAAACGCCGAACTCTTGTGGCAAATATCCGATGCGTTTTCTCAGATAGACTGGATCAATACATACGTCTACTCCATTGAATTCTACCGTTCCTGTAGAAGGCAATTGCAATCCTGCAATCGTACGCATCAAGGAAGACTTCCCTGCTCCATTGGGACCCAGAAGCCCGAACATTCCATCACTTATGGAAAGGTCTACTCCTTGTAATGCTTTAGTTCCATCTTTATATTCCTTATGGACATTGTTTATTTTCAGTGTATTCATCGTTGTATATTGATTATGATAAGTCGAACTTAAAGAGCATTGTAGAGACTTAAAAAGTAATTCAATGAACGGACTCATTATAGAACCAGAATATGGATTTAATTCAATGAAAGGGTTTCATTCAATAAATCGAATGGTTCGTTGCTAAAAACAGCATGTTGGTTAAAATAAAGTGGCTATTAGAAAATGTATATGGATATTTAGGTTATGAAGATGAAAAAAGCAGTATACCTTTTGATTTTTGTCTTGGTTCTAATTGCTGTAGGGGTTGGAATTATTGTACTTGATCCGCATACAATATCTATTATCATAAGTGTTGTATATCTGGCTTTCTTAGTATGGAGTAAGATCCCTGGAAAGATGGATCAAGATCTATTTATAATACGGTATGAAAAATCATTCTTTGCAGTAGTCTTTCTTGTTGTCTTACTTATTCAACTTACAGTGAGAGAAGCAGAGCAAAGTATGCCTATTCTCATGATGCTTATTCTTTTTCTAATTATAGCCTATCTTATTTTCTCATGGGTTTATGATAAAATAATCACCATACGTATACTGAAAAATGAAAAACTTGAATCAGAGTTATCTCTACTTAAGTCTCAGGTAAATCCTCACTTTTTTTTCAACACGCTTAACAATCTATATGGACTTGCCATTTCGAAATCCGACGAAACGCCTGCCGTCATCTTGAAACTATCTGAGATGATGAGGTATACCATATCTAATGGAAAGAAGGACAAGGTCAAGTTAAAAGATGAAGTCAATTTTCTTATCAACTATATTGAATTGCATAAAATAAGACACCACAATAAATTGACCATCACAGTCAATCAAGATATAAAAGATGATCATATTGAAATTGCTCCCTTATTGCTTATCAATTTGCTTGAAAATGCATTTAAGCATGGCGCAGAAAAACTAGATCAAAACGCGTATATCAATATGTCTATAACATCAACTGATAAAATGATACATTTTATTCTTGAGAACAATTATGAACCAGAAGTCTTAGAAGATGCAGGTACAGGACTTGAAAACACAATGAAACGGCTTAACCTTATATACCCTAAGCAACATAATTTAGAAATAACGAAGAATGAAAATAACTTTAAGGTAAATCTTACGATCTTAAATCCATGATTAGATACATCATTATAGATGACGAGCCTATAGCGCACACAATCATCGAGAAATTCGCAATGGATATCTCTTTCCTAGAATTGATGGGAAATTGTTACAATGCTATGCAAGCGATGGATCTTCTCAAGAAAGAAAAGATAGATCTTATGTTTCTTGATATAAATATGCCGAAACTCAAGGGTCTAGATTTTTTAAAATTGCTTTCTAATCCTCCTGCTACCATTATTACGTCAGCTTATGAGGAATATGCCTTGCAAGGATATGAATTGAATGTCATAGATTATTTATTGAAGCCATTCTCCTTTGAGCGGTTTATGAAAGCAGTATATAAAGTCAATAATGATCAAGTTGTATCTGCTATTCAGCAACCAGAAAACTTTACGGACGATCAATCCAGTTTTTTCATAAAAGGAGACAAGACGTATCACCATATAAGGTTAAAAGACATTCTTTTTATAGAATCCATAGGCAGCTATTGCAAGGTACACACTTCCGATAAGGCCATTGTCACCCATGAAAAAATATCGGCATTCACGAAAAGACTTGAAGACCACGATTTCTTCCGCATCCATAAGTCATATATCGTTGCGAAGCAGCATATAAGAAGTATAGAGGGAAACAGAATATTTATTAATGAGCATGCCATTCCAGTAGGTCAGACTTACAAGGTAAACCTGAGGAAAATTATAGACGGATAGATACCGCTATAGGGTGTAAAGGCCTGATTCGGATAAGTCCCCTATGGTTACTAGTTGCTGAATCACAATACTTTAAGTCTATTTCCATGAAAAAGGGTCAGAAATCTTGCTAAAAAGATTGAAAAAAACTTACCTCAGATATTGGTGCGTATGAAAATCATTTATACATTTGCAATCGCTCTGATAGCAGAAGTAAACTGCGAACAACGGCTCGCAGGGAGTATAGTCAGGTATTCTAGTTTTGCTAGAGAGTCTTGCTTTGAAAAGATAAAGAATTTAACACGATAAACGGTTTGGTAGTTCAGCTGGTTAGAATACCTGCCTGTCACGCAGGGGGTCGCGGGTTCGAGTCCCGTCCAGACCGCATAAAGCTTCGATCATTAATTTGGTCGGAGCTTTTTTCATTTATGAAGTGTTTTATTAAGATGTAGATATTGGTCTGGATTGTAGTCAGTTGCTTCTCACGAAGTGGACAGCTGCTTTTTAAATCAACTTTTGTTGCTTTAATTCTGCTTGGTAAGCAGTACCATTCTCTAAAAGGCCAGTAAAAGCTTCGATCATTCATTTGATCGGAGCTTTTTTTATTTAGAATATACTAGTCTGGACGCCAGCCCATCTGATTCTGATGAATCGGTTCACTCCCTTTAGAGTGACATCTAGTCACTCTCATTCTGCCTGCAGCAGAACCAGTTGCTCCCCCACCCGATTCTGATGAATCGGTTCGATCCTTTTATTTAAACCTCTTTTTAACCTGTTCCCTATAACTTCGTCCGATGGGAATCTGAATCTTATTCAGGTGGACGAATCCATATTCTATGAGACTGACTTTTTCAACATTGACAATATAAGACTTATGTGTCTGGATAAAACCATATGGTTCCAAGTACTCCCTTAAGTGAGACAGCGACTGCAAGGACATGATTCTGCCTTTAGCAGTATGCCACATCACGTATTCCTTTAAACTCTTCAAGTATAGAATATCATCGGCACTTAAGCGATGAATTTTTGTGCCTTCCTTGACTAAGATCTTCTTGTTTATTTTATTGAGACTTTCTACCTCATCACGCACAGAATTGACTTTCTCAATTGCTTTCGAAAAACGATCAAAATTAAAAGGCTTTAGCAGATAGTCCGTAACATTTATATTAAAAGCTTCTACTGCATACTCAGAATAAGCCGTTGTAAAAACTACACTACAACCTT
The DNA here is from genome assembly GCA_938044055.1 of uncultured Saprospiraceae bacterium. Taxonomy (GTDB): domain Bacteria; phylum Bacteroidota; class Bacteroidia; order Chitinophagales; family Saprospiraceae; genus JABDLO01. The sequence continues at coordinate 748 of CALIQO010000174.1, read as the reverse complement.
CAGGTAGTTTCTCAACTAAACTGATCCCATCAATATTAGGCAATCCTATATCCAACAACAACAGCTGATATTCTAGATTCTGGGATTTCAATAGAAATTCTTCGGCACTGGCATATGATGCAACTAGATCAAGGTCGTTGTGTCGGTCTACATAAAACTCTAATTTCTCTCTGGCGAGAAGTTCATCCTCTACTATAATGCACTTTATCACTTATACTTCCAAGTTAAGGTGACGCGGCTCACCGCAGATCAAGCGGCAAGTTGCATCGAAGAGACTGGCTTTAGCTTCCTCTTTGCCCAGGTCTACCACCCAGCCATGCGCTATGCCATCGGTGTCCGCCGCGAACTAGCCTCCCGTACGATTTTCAACATACTCGGTCCGCTAACAAACCCAGCCAGCGCATCTCATTTATTGGTTGGTGTCTTTGATCCAGAGCTGACCGAGCCAATGGCCAACGTGCTTGGGCAGATGGGCAAGAAAGCGGCCTACGTAGTCCACGGCCACAGCGGGCTGGACGAGTTAAGCTTAACCGGTCCCAACCGAGTCAGCCAGTTAAAGGATGGGCAGGTCACCACCTATGAGCTGGATTCGACCGAATTGGGCATTCCTCACGCCAGCATCGAGGATCTGCGCGGCGGCGAACCAGACGAGAACGCGGCCATTACCAAGGGCATCCTCAGCGGCAAGACAAGCGGCCCCAAGCGGGATGTGGTATTGCTCAACGCGGCGGTTGCCATCAGTACAGTC
>CALIQO010000173.1 GCA_938044055.1 uncultured Saprospiraceae bacterium | reverse complement strand
GGTAGTGAATACAGATACAGGTGCCAATCGCGATTATGGTAGATACCCATATGGAGATTATAAATCCAACAATGACAGAATCATTTTTCCGGTGAGCAATGAAGACGATCGCATTCCTAATAAGGAAAGGGTACTTGCTATTCTAGATGACACCGAAGTTAAGGCTTATCGGTTTACAGATTTTTCTCCGCAAGGTTCTATTATAGAAGACAACTACAACAGTACAGATATGGTTATTGTCGGGAATAGCGATTTAAACTTCCTCGTTGCTTTTCAGAAAGAATCGGGAAGGTCTTATACTTTTCTGGATGATCAGTTTCCTTATGTAATACAAGATGATAAGGGAGATAAGATTGATGTTTTCGGGAATAAATCTTCTGGAGGGTCATTAACTATTCCAGATCAACTTATAGGTTTCTGGTTCTCCTTTCCAGCATTTTTCGACAATGTAGAAATCTTCAATCCTTAAAAAATGATAAAGAAATTTAATGAAGTATAATTACCTAATAGGACTGAGATGATTCTCTTCGTAGTATTGCATGAGGGCCATCCAGTCTTTATCTTTTTTAAGCTTGTTCTTACTAGACTTTAACCAATTTTTTAACTCTTTTTCTGGGCCCATAGTCTTCAATGCATCTTTCTTCTTCATTTTGATTTTCTTGTACTCCCCATCAACAACTAAGAAGTGTTTATCTTTCCTATTAAATCTTTTTAATTTAATGGTCTGCCCTACATTCTCAATCTTCTTAGAAGAAAGTGCTACATACAATTCCTTCAACAACTTAACCCTAGAACCGTTGTAAAGTACTTCGACGAATTTTCTTTCATCATCAGGAAGGAGTCCTCTTATAAAAACAATAGAATCTCTATCGTCTTCTAGATCAACAACATTCTTATCTTGCTTTACAGTTACTGCCCAGTAATACCGTGGATCAAGTTCTAGGTATCGCTCACCATTCGTCACTTCAAATGTGCTAGACTCTATATTATAATTCAACAAGAGATCTTCATACTTTTCACCATTCTGATTGTATACATCTCCATAAACCCATATCTTGAAATAATAAGGATTGCCCTTATAACCTTTATATCTATCGTTATCTATTTTCTGGGCATTATCAAAAATTATTCTGTCTTGCTGAGCACTTATGTCTGACTGAAGTAACAGGACCAACATCGAAAAAAGGAGGGCAAATCGCATAACTGTTTTATTTACTATTGCGAGTATAAATATTATCCCGCTTTTAGAAAACTAAAAGAAAGTTAATATGTCTTAAAAAGTATATAAATCCGCAACTAATAAATCAATTTCTTGATATTATCCATATAACCCCTACTTACCCTTACCACATCTCCATTATTCATTTTTACATCATAACTGCTAGAATACCGCTCGAGAGAGGATACTTTCTTGATATTGATAATGGAAGATCTATGTACTCTTATAAAGGTGCTTGGGTCAAGTTTATCTTCTAACTTACTTATACCGTAGTTACTTAGGAACTGATGCTTTTCCGTTACCATTCTAGAATAATCACCATCCGCTTCTACCCGTTGTATTTCTTCTGTAGCTATGGTAACAAGTTTTCTCCCTGATTGAACCAATATCCGATCTGGGTATTTCTCTTTTTCCATAATTATCTCAGAAGCAAGTGGCAATATTCCATTGTGCTCATTGCTCTGAAATTTTTCAATCGCTTTCGCAAATCTATCCTTGGTGTATGGCTTAAGAAGGTAGTCCACCGCATGCACTTCGAATGCTTGCATGGCATATTTATCATAAGCTGTAGAAAAAATTATCTCTGGAATTTCTTCAAGATTCCCGATCACTTCGAATCCGGTAAGGCCAGGCATCTGTATATCTAAGAATACAAGATCCGGTTTAAATTCGTTGATAATTTTAATTGCATCTACGCCATTATTAGCTTCTCCCATAAGGATCATCTGTGGGTAAGCTTTCAGATATCCTTTAATCAAGGTTCTTCCAGATTGTTCATCATCTACAATAATTACTTTCTTCATTTTCTATCTAAATTTCAAATTCGATTTTCAACCCACTTGGGTCATTGTCTGAAAGGTTCATCTGAGTACCATACATCTTTTCTAACCTCAACATGGTATTTTTTAATCCCACTCCACAGCCATTGACCATAGACTTATCTTTCATACCTACTCCAGTATCTGCAATGTGAAAATGGAGTCGCTCTCCTCTATACTTAATTCTGATTAATATCTCGCCCCCTTCTATAAGAGACGATAAACCATGTCTAATACTATTCTCTACAAGAGGCTGTAAAATCATAGGGGGCACTTTTGCTTCCATGACTCTTTCAGGAATGTCATAAGTAACTTTCAACTTATCTCCAAATCTAGATTGTTCCAGAGCCAGATACTTTTTTATAAAATCTATCTCATCTTTTAGTGGTACAAGGTCAAGTTTGCTTGCTTTCAATTGATAGCGAAAAAGATCAGCAAGCGTCGCTATCATTTCTCGAGTATTCTCTTGCTCTGGTGGTACCGAAGCGCTTATCGAATTAAATGTATTGTACAGAAAATGTGGATTAAGTTGTGCCTTCAAGGCGGTAAGTTCAGCCGTCAGCGCCGCTTCTTTCAAGACTGCTTGCTTCTCTAGATTTCTTCTGTTTCGCTGGTAGTATTCATAAGTATGAAATATTCCAAATTGAATTAAGTAAAACAAGGAAGGAATATAATAATCCCATACCCGACCATAACTCTCTAGAACGTAGAAATTAAAATACTTATTAAGGTTATACGAAACATTGACAAATACAAAAATATAAACAGGCAAGGTCACCAGATGGATAATTAATCTGAAAAGAATTGAAGACTTACTAAATACCCTGAAAATTAGATACCAGACAGGAATGGTTAATACAAACTGGATTGTATAATCTAATCCACTGCTATCTATGTAGTTTTTTACATTAAATAAGAGATAGTTACCCTCACTTGGTCCGCCACTACTGACCCATATAGTTAGGTGGTAGACTACTGAAAGAACGAAGTAGCAACCACAGACAGCAAGAATTTCCCAGACTTTAGCTCCTAAGAATCGCTTATGTAATATGGAATGGATCATGCTTCTATTTTTTATGCCCTTGAGGCAAATAAATATACACAAATAAAGTACCTCTCTGCTACGTCTGCAAGTTATCATCGACGAATGGCACTATAAGCCGATGAATGACCATGAGCATTGTCAGGGCATCATCCGATTTATGCGCAATTAACTGATTTATAGATTATTAACTAAAAAAATATGCTATGAACATTTCATTCAACGATGTATAATGTTACTCGTCGGATTTCACTACAATCTAAAAGCAAACACCCGTAATCTTGTTTCATCATTTATTATTAAAGCCACCAGGCTCAACCATTATAAAACGAGTAACATGAAAATTATCACTACGTTTTTTTCAATTCTTGCCTTAGCATCAACCTCAATGGTCGGGCAAGGTTTCCAACTATCAGGAAAAACAATAGACGGGAACGACATCCCTCTGCCATATGTTAATGTCTTACTTAAAAATTCATCGGATTCATCACTGGTGAAAGCTGCGTTTTCTGATGAAAGCGGAAGTTTTAGATTTTCACAGATTGTAAAAGGCAGC
>CALIQO010000172.1 GCA_938044055.1 uncultured Saprospiraceae bacterium | reverse complement strand
ATGAAAGCACTAAGAATCAATACCGGGATAGATAGTAATATCCCTTTCCAATTGTTGTTTCTTACATAGTATAATAAGGCCGTAAAGTAAATCCATGGAGCCATAATAAGTGTCCATTTCGGTGACATAAATATGCCAGAAATGCCGATGATGCTAAGTAGGATTAAATTATTTCTTGATGGTAATTTGACTTTTTTCATAATATTAGATTTAATAAGTGAACCAATAATGACCACAATGTGAAACTATTTGGCAGCGTAAGCGACCGACATCATGAAGTCGTACCATTATCAATATTATAAATCAGTATGATCTATGAAAAAGTAGAAAGTCATACCCGTTTAGGCTTGGAAATCAGTTACTTATGAGAAAGGCTGTTTTTCCATACAGAAGGTGTGAAACCCGTATGTTTCTTGAAAGCTGTATTAAAAGAGGACTTAGAATTGAACCCGGATGCATACATTACTTCCAGAATGGTCTGTTTTTTATCGTCTGAACCCTTGATAAGTTTCTGAGCGTGGGCAATGCGGTATGAATTCATGAAATCAAAAAATGATTTCTGGAAGCCTTGATTTATAAGTTGAGACAATTGCCTTGGTTTCATGCCTACTTGTAAAGCCAGATCCTTTAAACTTATGGCTGGCTCTAAATATGCCTTTGAGCTTTCCATATGATTCTGTAAGAGCGCAAGACTGTCTTGATCCACTTCGTTTTTAGCAGCCAGTGGAGCGTCTTCTACTTGCTTATTTATCGATGATGTGTCATCCTTTTCATAGAACAGTCCAGTAGACTGTATGCTTTTAAGAAAGGTATTGAGGATGTAGTAAAAAAGAAAAAGCAACAAACCAAAAAGCGCTACTCTTATCCATGAATTACTTTGTCCAGTTGAGAAATAAAAAGATTGAATGATCGCAGTTGTAATTCCTATTGCTATAAATCCCAGCAAGACATGTTCCAGCCATTCAAGGTTAATCTTATCAATGTTGGATTGACTGTTTCGTATCCTAACTCGATACTTCTTTAGAATCAAGAATGCGAAATAGACATACACAGCTATACTCACCAGCAATAGAAATGTAGGTAGAATAGCAGTGACTCCCCTTTCTGAAAATGCCCTATCCAGAAATTCAGTCTTGAAATCAGCGTCTTGAAAATGATAGCTTGCGACAAAACCTCCTGTAGCAACCACATAAGGTATAAAATGCAATAAGTCTCTTTTTCTAAACTTGAATTCGATTCGGGTTACTGCTCTGGTAAGTAGAAAAAGTACTGGACCGAAAAGCAATGGAATGGTATTTAAAATAAAAGCGAATTTATTGTGTCTAAAATAGAAGCCAGTCGACTGAGTATATACATCTAAAATACTGAGTCCTATCAAGATAAAAAATGAACCGAATAGTAGCTTAGAAAGTAGACTCCCCTTTTTTACCCGTACCATTAAAAAACCGAAAAACAAATACAAAAAGATCACAAGGACTGCTGTATACTCTACCACTTGCTGGATCATCTTGTTGCTCTTTTTGTAAATCTTATAGACATAGATTTTAAATAAATTTGTCGATTAATGTATGCAACTTTTATTTATCTAATTGCGCCTTGAAAACATCCGGACAATATTATGTCATTTTCGTCCACAATCACCAACAATATATGTTTTAGTATTTTATGAAAACAAAGATGCAGGAATAAATTAATGTAAATCTATAACTTGATAAGTATCCTTACGAAAACTGAAACAATCTTCTTGTTTTCAATCAACCATAACTTCTAAGGCCTTGGTCAATTCTGAAACCTTGTTCACTACTTTAATAATCTCTCCTTTTTCATCTACAATAAGATGAGTCGGATAAGCGAATAGGTTTAATTCCTTCTCAATTAAGTCTCGTTGTTCTGCAACTACTGGATAGGAAAAAGGTTTCCTTTTCAAGAATTTCTTTAATGAAGACTGTTTGTCTAAAGCCAGACTCAAGAACTGGATGTTATCGTTTTCACGATAGCCATCAACCAATTTATTGAGTTCTGGAAATTCTGCAACACAAGGCTTACAGGCAATAAACCAAGTTTTAATGACAGTCGTCTTTCCTTTTAGTTTGTCAGTAGTATATCGATTTCCAGCAATATCTTCTAAATCAATTTCAGGAAAGGGATTCCCTTCCATCCTATAATGCTTTAATATAGTGGCTGTTGTATTCTTCATGGTTTCGACAACCGATTTAGGAGCATCATCAGGAATCTGATATAGTCTGTAGACAGGTTGGGTTTCAGAACTTTTCATTTCAACCACTACGTAATTGCCTTTCATTATCTGGTCATAAAATTGCTCCTTAGATAAGGATGCGCCTTGTTCATTTAGAGGTATAAAATCTTGAGTCAATGATATTTCGTTATAATGATAGCTCCACCAGGATTTATAATCTACAAGTAGATTTGCCATATCGACAAGCGGTGTATCGTACTTAATTGGAGTTTCATCAACAGTGGATTTACAAGAAAAGAGTATGATAATTAGATACACATATAGGTTGTATTTCATAGGTGTTTTATTAATTAGAATTATATACTATTTTTTATTGAATGACAACAATTCATTTTTATAATCAATTGTTACGGATAAGTATTTTAAAGCAGATCCACCGAGGGCACCTTTCACCACTTTATCCATGGTGCGGATCATACCCTTAGACCAGGCGGCATCTGGTCTCATCGAAAACCATGTAGGTCCTACTTCGATGCCTCCTAGTTCTACAACAGGAACTTCGATCATGTCAAATGCGTAGGTATTGTCTCCTTCTTTTATTACATCACCACCTTCTATTATTCTCCATTCTGGGTGTTCATCTTTCCATTCCCGAAATATGGATTCAGCTATAAATGAACCGCCAATGGTAGATTTAGAATTTAAGCTATCTCGGGCTGTATCACTCAGATTAAAGCTGGCTCCAGTATCAAAAAGCATAGGTAAGTCCTTGCCCTCAACTTTCATTGTAAATGATGGATGGCCAAACTTAGGATTGCCTATCATATCCTTTTTAAAACCGATTCTCTGTGTGTGCTTATCGCTATCATTTAGATCCACACTTGCATGCAGCGTAACTTCCTTTCTCTGATAGTCAAATGTCCATATCTTATCCATAAACAAAAACTGACCGAAAAAACCTTCGTTCAATTCATCTTCGGCATGCTTACGTACGAACTCAGGTCGTGGGACAAAGTAGAAAGGCTTCTCAATGTTTTTTCTC
>CALIQO010000171.1 GCA_938044055.1 uncultured Saprospiraceae bacterium | reverse complement strand
TCGATCCTCAAGATGAGAATACAGTTTATGTAATGAATGTAGGATTCCACAAGTCGATAGATGGAGGGAAAAACTGGAATTATATATCCGTGCCTCATGGGGACAACCATGCCTTATGGATCAACCCTCACAATACCGATATCATGATAGAGGGCAATGATGGAGGAGCTTGTGTAACACTGAATGGTGGAGCAACCTGGTCCACTCAGAATAATCAAGCTACTGCTGAGTTTTATCGTGTATCTGTGGACAATCAATTTCCTTATAGGATATATGGAGCACAGCAAGATAACTCTACCATCTCTATTCCTTCTTATGGTGCAGAAGACCTGACATCCACCAGTTCGTGGAAAGCTGTAGGTGGTGGAGAAAGTGGTCATATTGCTATTGACCCTCGCAATCCTGAAATCGTGTATGCAGGAACATACATAGGAACCATTACCAGAAAGGATTTCGGAAAAGGTTACCAAGCGAATATCAATGCTTACCCACAGATGCACGATGGTCAAGCATTCCGAGATATTAAATACCGTTTTCAATGGAATGCTCCGATAAGAATATCTCCTCATAATCCAGACATCGTTTATCATGCATCGCAATATGTACATCAGACTATGGATGGAGGAAAAACATGGAAAGAAATCAGTCCTGACTTGACGACAGATAGAGATGATTATCATGATATCCCAGGAGGACCTATCCAGCATGATCATACTGGTGTTGAACTGTACACGACCATATTCGCACTCGAAGAATCGATTCACAATGAAGGAGAATTATGGGCTGGAACCGATGACGGAAGATTACACGTCCGCAGAAATGCTGGTAGCGAATGGGAAGAAGTCACACCACCTTCTCTGCCCACAGAAGCAACTATTAACTCCATCGATATATCAAGTCACGACGATAAGGTTGTAATCATATCAGCATTTAAATATAGAGATGGAGATTTTAGGCCATTCGCCTATATAACCAAGAATAGTGGAAAATCATGGAAACTAATCAATAAAGGAATTGATAACAATCACTTTGTAAGAGTTGTAAGGCAAGATCCAGTCTTTGAGGACATATTGTATGCCGGTACAGAATACGGATTATATATTTCTCGGAACCAAGGCGAGGAATGGGAACAGTTTCAACTAAACTTGCCCATTACTCCCATTACAGATATGGTAATCCATCAAGGAGATCTGATAGTCTCAACTCAAGGAAGATCTTTCTGGATACTTGATAACATTCATCAAGTAGGAGGAATATTGTCTTCATCAGGAGTAAGTCTATCTGTTCCTGAAAGAACTGTTCGATACCAGAGCAGAAGAAGTGCTTCGATAAAAGGAAAGGCTTATGGTGCTCAGATTGTTGTAGACATTCCAGATCCTGAAAAGTATAATGAGATAGAGTTGAGAATAATTGATCCATTTGGCAGAGCTCGTCTTACCTATTCATCTGAAGATTCAGAGAATGAAGGGCATAAGAAAACCTCATGGAAAAAAGGGTTGAATTTTATCCAGTGGAACTTAAAATATGAAGGCTTAAATACAGCTAAGGGAAGTTTCTTCTCTCTTGCTAATACAGGTGGTATTAAAGCACCAACGGGTGCACATAAGATAGAATTGAGATTGGATGATGAAATAATTACTTCTGATCTTTCGATTGATAAGGATCCCCGATGGAGTCAGACTGATGAAGACTTGATGGATCAGTATGTTTTTTCCGCTGAGATTAAGTCACTTTTTAATACATGTCACGATGCAGTCAGAGAGTTGCGAAGCATCAGAAAGCAACTTAGCTTTTATTCAGACCAACATAAGAAGACACCCATAGATCCATCGTACGAGGCAGTCTCTGATTCACTATTGACAGCCCTTTCTGAAGTTGAAGAAAATCTCATTCAAACCAGAAATCAAGCGGGACAGGATCCGATCAATTATCCTTCTAAGATAGATGATCAGATTGCGTATTTATACTCTGTAGTTAATGGTGCCGATGATCAACCTTCTCAAGGAGCAAGAGAACGATTTGCTGATTTAGACAGTGAATTAAAAGATATTCTTAGTTATTATTCTGAAGTAAAAACGAACCATCTAGATCGACTCAGGGAAATAATTAAAAGTTCAGGAAAGGTTATCTGGACAGAAATTGATAAATTGTAGCTAGAAAAATCCAATAGGTATGAAATCATTGCCACTATTAATCTTAATAATTACCATTACTGCTTGCAAGAACCCAGTTAAAGAGTCTGTATCATCGACAGAAGGTGATCTTGGTTTTATATCCATGACAGTTACTGGAGATGAAGAAGCTGTACCACACTTTGAAAGAGGTATGTTGCTTCTACATAGTTTTGAATATGAAGATGCAGCAGAGAACTTTCAGAAAGCACAAGCCATTGATTCTAGCTTTTATATGGCATACTGGGGAGAGGCCATGACCCATAATCATCCCTTATGGAGAGAACAAGACGGAGATGAAGCTAGAGAAATACTCAATAAGGTAGGAGAAAGCAAGCAAGAGCGGTTGGATAAGATTAAAACTAAATTTGAAAGAGATCTTTTTCTTGGTGCTGAGATTCTATTTGCCGAAAGGCCAAAGGCAGAAAAAGACCTCTTATATCGAGAACACATGCTTGATATGTATACACAATACCCGGATAACCATGAAATAGCCAGTCTCTATGCATTATCGATTCTCGGAGCTGTCAAGGGAGGGAGAGACTACGAAGCCAATGCTAAATGCGCGAAAATAGCCGAAGGGATTCTTGAAGAAAATAACAATCATCCTGGGGCCTTACACTATCTTATTCACAGTTATGATGATCCAGATAATGCGCACAAGGCTTTAGATGCTGCTAATGCTTATGCCGATGTAGCACCTTCCGCAGATCATGCGCTTCATATGCCATCACACATATTCGTAGCATTAGGTCCAGCATAAGGCTAAGGTCATCAAGGCAA
>CALIQO010000170.1 GCA_938044055.1 uncultured Saprospiraceae bacterium | reverse complement strand
TTTTCTACTTTAGAGATTACTAGAGCAGGATGATCTGCCTGTTTTATTAACTTTTTAAGCTGGATGACATCAGCCGCTTTTCTTACGAAAGATAGAGCAATCCAGTTGACAGGTTGAGTAAGAATAAATTCTAGATCTCTTAGGTCTTTTTCGGTAAGACAAGGGAGGGAAATCTTGGTGTCAGGTAGATTAACACCTTTATTCGATGAAAGTGTTCCTCCGAAAATAACTTCTAGTTTGACAATAGAAATATCATCTGTTTCCTTGACTTCAAGTACAATTTTACCATCATCTACAAGAACTCTTTCTCCGACAGTTACATCTTGTGCGAAGCTGTTATAACTCATATAGATTTTCTCCATTGTGCCTAAGCACTCTTCATTAGTAAAAGTCAAGATGTCTCCAGACTTAAGGAGAAGTGCATTGTTTTCAATTTTCCCAACCCTTAACTTAGGACCCTGCAAGTCAGCAAGAATCCCTATATGGAGATTGTATTTCTCATTGATGCTATTGATGTGTTTAATAACTTCTAGATGTCCAGCATGGTCTCCATGCGAGAAGTTCAGACGAAACACATTCACGCCTGCTTTCACCAGGTCTACCAGCTTGTCATAGGCACTGCAAGCAGGTCCTACAGTAGCAACAATTTTCGTTTTCTGTCTGTCTTCGACGATTAGCTTTTCCTTCTTCATGGCTTAAGTCGATTTACTTAGTGTATTTTTCACAATAATTAATAAGCTTACGAATGTAGTAATATCTTGACAGCTTATATAATTACTCTTTATTAAGTCTGTATTAAGTATGTTTTTTGCCTTTTACTTCAAGTTAATTAATCCATTTCTGTCATTAAGGGCAAGGATTCATACATGTATGAAGAATATAGAGTCAGGTTGGAAAATCAGTTTATAGGCAAATATTAACTCATGGGCACCAATTACTGTAAAGTTCTATTAATCAGCATTTTAAAAAGATAATCAACTTCTCTGTATTGTTAAAAAATGATTAAAATAGTTGGTTATGAATTCTTTAAGTGCTTAATTTGCATTCACATTTCAAAAAAGCTTTACAATTATGTCAGAAATAGCAGACAAAGTGAAACAAATTATCATTGACAAGTTAGGAGTTGATGATTCAGAAGTAACCAATGAGGCAAGCTTCACTAATGATCTAGGAGCAGATTCTCTGGATACCGTTGAACTAATTATGGAATTTGAGAAGGAATTTGATATTTCTATCCCAGATGAGCAGGCTGAAAATATACAGACTGTAGGTCAGGCGGTAGAATACCTAGAAGGCCAGAAAGCCTAAATGTCTACCTAAGATAAAAATCACAAGAATCCACAAGCGATACTTCGTTTGTGGATTTTTTATTTTTAGGGTGAGATAATAGCTCTTGCAGTATATTGTCTGAGTATATCCATCTAAGTGAATTAAATAATGCTTCAAAATATTACCTATGAGAAGAGTTGTAATAACAGGAATAGGCGCGCTCACACCAATCGGCAATACATATCCGGCATATGTAGAAGGATTAAAGGAAGGTAAGAATGGTGTAGGCAGAATTACACGTTTTGACCCTGAGTTATTTAAGACGCAATTCGCTTGTGAGATTAAGGGCTTCAATGCTGAGGATTTTTTACATAGAAGAGAATCTCGACGTATGGATCCTTTTTCGCAGTATGCTATGGTTGTATCCGATGAAGCTATAAATGATTCAGGTATTGACTTCGAAAAAATTGACCCATTCAGAGTAGGAGTTGTGTGGGGTAGTGGAATCGGAGGTTTCGAAACGATAGAACAAGAAATAGAGGGAGTAGCCTTGAGAGGAGGAACACCTCGGTACTCGCCTTTTCTAATACCTAAGTTGATATCCGATATTGCTCCAGGACATATTTCTATTAAGTATGGATTGAGAGGACCTAACTATACCACAGTTTCTGCTTGTGCCAGTTCATCTAATTCTATCAGTAGTGCCTATGACTATGTACGTCTAGGAAGAACCGATGTTATGATAACTGGAGGAAGTGAAGCAGCAGTTACACGTGCAGGAATAGGAGGATTTTCTTCGATGAAGGCTTTATCTGAGAGAAATGATGATATGTATACAGCATGTCGGCCTTTCGACAAAGATAGAGAAGGCTTTGTTCTGGGCGAGGGTGCTGGTGCACTCGTACTAGAAGAATATGAACACGCTGTCAATAGAGGGGCAAAAATATATGCAGAAATTGTAGGTGCTGGCTTGACAGCTGATGCTTATCATATGACAGCACCCCATCCAGAAGGAGAAGGTGTAATTAGAGTAATGCAGTACGCTTTATCCGAGGCTGGTATAGAACCAGATCAAGTAGATTATATCAATACACACGCTACTTCTACTCCCTTAGGAGATATCGCAGAAGTCACAGCAATTAAGAACGTATTTGGAAATAAGAATAAAAACCTTAATATTAGTGCAACTAAGTCTATGACAGGCCACCTACTAGGAGCTGCTGGTGCCATAGAATTGATTGCTGGAATTGCGGCGATAAACCACAATTTCATTCCACCTACAATCAACCACACCACAGTAGATCCTGCAATAGGTGACGAATTGAATTTTACTCTCAACGAAGCTCAAGAAAGAAATGTAGATGTTGTGTTAAGCAACACATTCGGTTTCGGAGGTCATAATTCAAGCATAATAATTAAAAAGGTTTAATATCAATTTGAGGCCAGTAAGAAAGATCTATAATTCATTTTTTTCAAGAGATAGACAACTCGCGAGAAACTTACGGCCTATTATAGGGTTCGTGCCAGCACGTCTCGACATATTCAAGTTGGCCTTCTACCATAAATCCATGAATAATAATGGTCCTCATGATCACAATAATGAGAGACTAGAATATCTAGGAGATGCTATCCTTTCAACAATCGTAGCAGAATACCTTTTCAAGAAATATCCTAAAAAAGATGAAGGCTTCTTAACCAAGATGAGATCTAAAATCGTTAAGCGTAAAACACTTAATTTTGTTGCTGATCAGATGGGTTTAGACATCATTCTATCCGAGTTTACTCAAGGAAAAATGAGTAGATCTATGCTAGGCAATGCCTTAGAAGCACTTGTGGGAGCGTTGTACATCGAGTTTGGATATAGGAAAACTAAAAATTATGTCATTTCTCAGATCCTTATGAAGTATCTTGATTTCGAAGAACTTGAGAATAAGGATGACAATTATAAGAGTTTATTACTTGAGTACTGCCAGAAGAATGGAAGACAAGTCAACTATAAGATGATTTCTAAATTTAAGATGGATAAGAGAGATCGTTTTAAAGTAGGAGTAGAAGTAGACGGAGAAATTCTTGCAGTAGCAGAAGACTTCAATAAAAAGTCTGCAGAACAATCTGCTTCTAAAAAAGCCATTTTGTCTCTTGATATTACTTAATCGATAGAGAATAATAGAATATGGATTCAATTACCCAGATTGTATTGGGTGCAGCAGTAGGTCAAGCAGTCCAAGGAAAAAAACTGGGAAATAGAGCCATGTTATGGGGTGCCGTAGGAGGAACCATTCCTGATCTTGATATCATAGGTAATTTCTGGATGTCGGAGATTGAAGCACTTGCATTTCACAGAGGAATTTCTCATTCAATCACTTTCGCTGTATTGTTTTCATTTTTAATTGCTTGGCTCGTAAAGAGGCTTTACGCTTCCGATGTTTATAAGAATAAGTGGTATAAGTGGCTATGCGCAGCCCTTGGAGCAGTAGGGATAGGAATAGGAGGATTGT
>CALIQO010000169.1 GCA_938044055.1 uncultured Saprospiraceae bacterium | reverse complement strand
AATTGAGGTTTAATCCTTCGCTCGAATGAAGCGTAGTCCTCAGTCGGCTTACTAATCCTCTTAATAATGTGCCATCCTACTCTGGTTTCTATGACATCGGTAACATCGCCATCATTCTGGAGGCTAAATGCCGCTTCCTCAAATGTGCGCTCGTATGTATTGATTCCGAAAGGCTTTAACATGCCTCCATTTTTAGCTGTATTCTCGTCTTGGCTTAAGGTTTTAGCAAGCATGGCGAAATCTTCACCTCCTTTTACCATGCCGAGAATTTTTTCTGCCTTGGCAATATTTTTTTCTTCAGGAGTCGCTCCATCCTTTCTAATTAAAATCTGGGCTACTTCTATTTTTCCTTTAGAGGGTCTTCTTCCTTCAACCCGCACTATGTGATATCCCAGGTTGGTTAAAATAGGCTCAGATATATCTCCTGGCTTAAGATTGTAAGCAGCATTCTCTAACTCATAAAAACCCGAGGGTAAGAAGGCATTGAGGAATCCTATGTTGCCACCTGTATTAAGACTATTCTTGTCATCAGAATGTTCTCTAACCACATCGTCCCAAGCACTTCCACTTTTAAGTAAGGCTGATACTTTATTCGCTTTATCTAGTGCCGTTACCAGAGCGGCTTTACTAGGGTTTTTCTTAAGGCTAAATAGGATGTGACTCACATTGACATCTTCTTTTTTCCTTTCCCACATCTCCGAAATAAGGCGATTGGTAAATTCTCTATCCATGAGATAAGACCTAGCCAGTTGCTTGCGGTACCCTGCCAGTTCATCATTTAGAGCCTGGATGGTATCCATCTTGAGGGCCTTGGCTTTTTCTACTTTAAGCTTAAAATTGGTAAATAGATTGAGATACTCTTCCACCGTTTCCTTGCTGTAATCGGCTTCATCCGCATTGTTTTTCTCATAGATGTAGGTGAATTCTGATAGATGAACAGGTGTATCACCTATTTTCATCAGAACAGGGTCACTCTGAGCGACCATAAAAGTTGAAGAAACCATAAATATGAAAAGGCATGATTTCCAAGGTGTTATACAAGATTTCACGTGTGCTATATAGTTTTTTATCATTTTACTATCAATCTATTCTGCAAAAATAACTAAAGTAGCTTGATCTAGAGGTTTCGAACCTTATAATTACAGCAAGAATTGAATCCCAAGTAGAACGATACCAACGTCCTATTCCTTATGTTTTTCTTATAAAATGATAAACTTTCTTTTTACCCTAGGGGCGATCCTAGACAACACTTCGTAAGGAATGGTATCCATTCCTCGGGCTAGCTCCTCGATATGGTTGTTAACACCGAATATTTCTACTTGATCTCCTACTTGAGGATTGCCGACATGGGTTAGGTCAATCATTGTCATATCCATACATATATTTCCGACCACTTTAACAGCATTACCCTGATAGAAAAAAGAGGTTCTTCCACAACTGCCTTTTCTCAAGAGACCATCTGCATACCCTATATTTATTACACCTATCAAGGTATTAGATGAAAGAATTGCAGATCGGTTATATCCTATAGATGCACCCGCATCATATTGCTTGATGCTTATGATGGATGCCTTTAAGGAATGGACAGGAATGAGGCTAGGCATCTGTGGGACTCCTATACCATAGAGACCGATCCCTATTCTTATGTAATCGTACTGATGGTTAGGAAATCGCTTCGCACCAGTACTATTGAGGATGTGACGCTTGGGTTTCAGCGCCCATGCTGAAGTAAGGGAATTATAAAAAGCATTGTAAGCATCTATCTGATTATAGCTATAATCATCTTCTTGTGGATCATCTGCACTACTGAGATGAGAGAAAATGGTTCCTACCTTCAAGTATGGACATTCCTGTAAAATTTTCTGAATAGCATCTATATCTTCTTCTCGCATTCCCAGCCTACCCATGCCGCTATCCATCTTAAGATGAATGGATATAGATTCTTGTCTACGTGTCGATTCACTTTCTATTGCCTGTAACATAGAAATAGAATACACTTCTGGCTCTAATCTATAGGCAAACAATACATCAACCTTAGCAGGATCTGGATTAAGAACAATGATTTTTCTTTCTATACCTATCTGTCTAAGTGAGAGACCTTCATCTGCATTGGCCACAGCTAGATATGCAGGATCATGTGCATCAATTTCTTTAGCGAGTTTTTCAATTCCTCCACCATATGCACTGGCCTTGATAACAGCTATAAATCGACATCCCTCTCCCATAATTTTTTCGTAGGCACTTATGTTGTGGTGTAGCGCAGTAAGGTCTATTTCAAGAACAGCGCTGTGGGATTTATTTTCTAGCTTTTCAGCAAGGATATCTAAATTGAATTTTCTCGCCCCTTTAACCAGTATTACATGATTCTCCCAGTCGAAATCGTCTACCACAGCATAAAATGAAGGGGTGTCGGGAAAGTGATAATGATCTCCCTTGCTATGCAAGTTCACAGAGCTTTTACCGATTGAAATCAATCTACTGATCTTTGATTTTTTTAAGATGTCAGAGATTGCCTTAGTCATTGCTTTCTGATCTCTGACATCATGAAAGTCAGAAATAATCAAGGACAATGGTCGCTCAGAATCTAGACTCTCGGCAAATTGTAATGAATGCTGAAGAGACTGAAGATCAGAAGAATAGGCATCATTAATCAAGATTGATCCATCAATTCCATCTACTTGTTCCATGCGCATTGAAGGCTGGAGGAAGTTTTTAATTTCTTCTTTAATCACATGCTGATTGATGCCTAGTTCTATGGCTGTAATGATTGCGAAAATCAAGTTTTCTATGGTTACATAGTCGTTTCTAGGAATGGTAATTTCAATGTTGTTTTCAGACCACAACAAGGCTATTTTGTCTGAATCAATATTCGTAACCTGGTAGTTAGCATCCGAAGCATAACCCCAGGATATTAAGGATTTATCAGGGTACACTTTCGTCAAATGTGCATCGATATCTCCATAATCTTTTCTATAGATTATAACACTACTTCTTCTAAAAAGACTAGCTTTTTCTCTGAGTTTTTCTTCTCTGGATTCAAACCCTTCTTCATGAGCCGTACCTATATTGGTAAATATTCCAATATCAGGTCGAATCATCTTCTCAAGTATGGACATCTCACCCACCGCCGATATACCTGCTTCTATAATACTTATTTCGTCTTCAGGATTAATCTGAGAAAGAGATATTGGTACACCTATACTGGAATTGTAACTTCTAGGGCTTTTCGATGTTCTTTTTTCAGTACTGACCAGTTGATACAGCCATTCTTTTATTACCGTTTTACCATTGCTACCGGTAATGCCTATGACTTGTGTAGAAGAACAAGATTCTCTATGAACCTTCATCCATTCTTGAAAAGTTTTTAAGACATTATCTACAATGATTACATTAGCACCTACTAAGTTCAGTTCCTGCTCAGCAAGAAAATTTCTTACCCCATTTGCGTAAGCGTGATGTGCATAATCATGGCCATCTCTGACAGGTCCTGTCAGACATAAAAATAATGTGTTTCTACCATCTGCAATTTTCCTAGAATCGAATGCAACCTCCACTACCTCGGCTTCTGGATTTATAAGTGAGCCTTGTCCACCTACCCGTTCTTTTATGTCTGTAATAGAAAACATTAATCTACGAGATCTTTGCCTATGTCTGTACGGTAATACTTCTTATCGAATTCTATTTTCTGCGCCACTTGCAATGCCTTATCTACACAAGAAGTAATGTCGCTTCCGCGAGCAGTTATTGCTAGAACTCGGCCCCCATTCGTTATTACATGACCTTCTATATCTGTAGTCGTTCCTGCGTGTAAGAGTAATTCTTCTGTATCAACAGGTATGGTCATCCTCTTTCCTTTCTCATACGATTCCGGATATCCGCCAGAAACCATCATTACTGTTGTAGCCACATCTGCAGAATAACGAGGCGTTATTTGACTCAATTGTCCTGTGTTAACAGCAGCGAGAACTTCTGCAAGATCGTTCTCCAATC
>CALIQO010000168.1 GCA_938044055.1 uncultured Saprospiraceae bacterium | reverse complement strand
AAGTTCAAGCTCTGCACCTAACTTTCTGTGATCACGTTTCTTGGCTTCCTCAAGCATCTCTAGATACTCCTTAAGCTCTTTCTGCTTAGGAAAGGTAATGCCGTAGATCCTAGTCATCTGCTTGCGTGTCTCATCCCCTCTCCAGTAAGCACCTGCAAGGCTCATTAATTTTATGGCTTTGATGGGGCCAGTATTAGGAATATGTGGTCCTCGGCATAGATCAGTGAATCCACCTTGTTGATAAAAAGTAATGGTTCCATCATCTAAGTCCTGAATCAGTTCAAGCTTATACTCATCCTGTTTTTCCTGGAAATAACTGATGGCATCTGCCTTAGAAACCTCTGTGCGGACATAGTCGTTTTTCTGGCGAGCGAGCTCTGTCATCTTATCCTCAATTTTCTTAAGGTCAGACGGTGTGAGAACGTGATCTCCTGTATCGACGTCATAATAAAATCCATTTTCAATATTAGGTCCTATACCAAACTTTGTGCCTGGGTATATTTCCTGTAAGGCTTCTGCCATTAAGTGGGCAGAACTGTGCCAGAAAGTTGCCTTTCCTTCCTTGTCTCTCCAGGTATGTAAGGTCAAGGAAGCATCATCCTTAATAGGACGGTTAGCGTCCCATGCTTCGCCATTGACCGTGGCAGAAAGCACGTTTCTGGCTAGACCTTCACTGATGGATGTAGCTACATCCATAGAGGATACTCCTACTTCATATTGACGTTGAGAACCGTCTGGCAACGTAATGGTAATCATATCTAATCCTAATTTTGAAAACTATATAAATAAAAAGATGTAAATGTATACCCTTTTATCTTCATATGGAAGTATTTAAATCCGATAGTATGCCCAACGATTAGATTTAAATGTGGTGTCTAAGATTTTAAGCAATACTATACTGAAAATGTCGGGGGTTAGCATTTTTTGTAAATATGAACTGTAACTCGTATTATAGCAACCCTAAATAAGTGTTAATAATCAACCATCGATATAGAATTGTGTTACATTAATCGTTGATAACATACGCATGAAAACATCAATACTTTCATTTTTACTTCTTCTAAGTCCTCTTTTACTATTGGGGCAAGTATCTAATGATGAGTGTCGATTCGCTACATTTTTTCCATCTGTAGATAATTTCTGTTCCGATAGTGATGCTTTTTCGAACATCGGTGCACAACCAGACCCACAAGTTGACAATAGTTGTTTTATCAATTTTGAAAACGGGGTATGGTTTAGTTTTGTTCCTAGAGAGCCTGCAGTCCTCATACAAGTATTCGGAGGTGGAGATAACGATGGATTGATTACTCGCCCCCAGATAACCTTATTTTCACGATGTGGAGAATACCTTCAGTGTTCGCCAGGAAAAGACAATGCTTCAGATGAATTGACCGTGGACGGATTGGTGATCGGGCAGACTCACTTTATTATGATTGATAGTCCTGAGGGCAGTGAAGGGACATTTGGTTTATGTATCAATGATTTCGTAGCTCCTCGATTTCCAGAATCAGATTGTGGTTCTGCTGTTGTATTGTGTGACACCGAGCCTTTTTCACTAGAAAATCTAAATAGTGCAGGTAGAGATCTCAATGAAGTAGATGGCACATGTATTCAAGAGGAATTTGCTTCGAGCTGGTATACGTGGACCTGCGATGTGTCAGGTACGCTTACTATGGACTTGATACCTAATAACAATGCGACCAACCAGATAACTGATGATCTAGACTGGGCTATATATGAATTGCCTAATGGCGTAGAAGACTGTACCGATAAGCAATTATTAAGATGTATGGCTTCTGGAGAAAATGTAGGCCAACCATTCTCATCATGGAACATGTGTAACGGTCCTACAGGAATGCGAGCAGGAGAATCTGACACAGAAGAGCAACCTGGTTGTGCCTCTGGGGATAATAATTATGTTGCACCGATCAATATGGTTTCAGGGAGAAGTTATGCACTTATCGTTAATAATTTCAGTCGGTCAGGATTAGGATTTGCCATAGAATTCGGAGGTACAGGAACATTCTTAGGACCAGAACCTGCATTTGATTTATCTGCGGTACAAGCATTTGAGTGTGATAAAACCATTACTTTCTCCAATGAATCTTTTTCTAATACAGATGAGATTATTTCTTGGGAATGGAATTTCGGAGGTGGTGCAGATATAAGTTTTGCGGAAGGAGAAGGCCCGTTCGATATAGTGTATGAATCATTCGGAGATAAGATTGCGGCATTGACAGTAGAAACTTCTCGAGGATGCAGAGTAACCAGGGTTCTTGATTTCTTCATAGAACCTTGCTGTGCGGATACTTCTTCCCTGTCTGTAGATACGGATGTAACGAACGTTTCTTGCGGTGGAGAATCAAGTGGAGTTGTCATAGGAATAGGAAGATCTGGAGCGCCAGAATATAGTTTCAGTCTCGATAGTGAAAGCTTTCAACCTAATCCTAGATTTACAGGTTTAGCTGCTGGAGAATATGATATTTTTGTAAGAGATATAAAGGGGTGTATCAATCGTGCTACTTTTGTAGTGGATGAACCAGAACCCTTGCTTGTAGATGCCGGAAGAGACACAACCATCAATTTAGGAGAAACTATTCAGATATTCGCTTCACATACACCTCCTGGTTCTAGTGTACTATATACTTGGTTGGTCACAGACAGTCTTGATTGTGTCAATTGTCCAGATCCTATTTCTAGAACTCCAGGCACAACCTCATATGTAATTCAAGTGCAAGATGAAAATGGCTGTATAGCCTTAGATACCATAACCATAAGGGTTAATGTTGTGCGGCCTATCCATGCCCCTAATATATTCTCACCTAATGAGGATGGGCAGAATGATTTCTTCGGACTATTCGGAGGAAGCGCTGTAGCAAGAGTCGAGGAACTCACCGTCTTCGATAGATGGGGCGGAAAAGTATATCAAGGTCGAGGTCTAGAAATTAACCGATATGACGTCGGGTGGGATGGCACCCTAGATGGCAATAAATTAGAAACAGGTGTCTATACCTGGATAGCCCAGGTTCTATTTATAGATGGGGTTCTTGTTCCATTTACTGGAGACATCACCCTATTGAGATAGCCATGAAGTTACTATACCTGGTAATCGGATTCTGTATCATCTCAAGCTGTGCTAAAAACACCCAAGAAATAGATGCGCTGATTTCACAAGCTTCAGTAGATAAGGAAGTCGTCAATGAAGCAACCATTCTGTATAGCGATTCAGCTTATGTCAATGTAAGAATAACAGCTCCTACTCTTGAGAGGCACCTATCTAGGAGTAGACCGATGGAAGAATTCACCGACGGAATCAAGGTAGAATTTCTCAATGAAAGAGGCAGGTCGACCGGAGTCTTGACTGCTGAGTATGCGACTAGAGAACCCATCAAGCAGATCATTACCTGCAGACGAAATGTATACCTGACCAACTACTCAGGAGAACAACTCCTAACCAGTGAATTAATCTGGGATGAAAAAGAAGAAATACTGAAAACAGAGAAATTCGTAAAACTCATACAATCAGAAACTCAAGACACAACCATGGGATTTGGTTTTGTATCTAATCAAGATTTTACGAGATTTGAGATAAAGAGGAAAGCTTCGGCCTCACTCAATGCAGACGAATTGTCTAAAGCACTTAAAAACTAATCGCACTTGCTGACTTTTTCTATTTTAATTTTCCTTCTTCTATCTGCCTTCTTTTCAGGATCTGAAATTGCTTTCATTTCTGCTAATAAGTTAGGAATGGAAGTACTGAGAAACAAGGGAACAAGAAGAGGAAAGATCATCGCAGGATTCTATGATCATCCACGTGATTTCATCGGATCCATGCTTGTAGGAAACAACATCTCCCTGGTTGTCTTCACATCACTTATGGAGCTTATGCTGAGGCCATGGATAGTGCCTCACATAGGAGACAATGCATGGACCTTACTATCTATAACCATCATTGTAACCTTGGTTGTATTGGTCTTCGGAGAATTTCTTCCTAAAACCCTCTCTAGGTTATATGCCAATGAGATGCTCATTCAGTTCGCTTTTCCATTGAGGTTCTTCAGATGGTTTCTTGCCGTACCTACATGGATTATGACAACCACCACTAATTTTTTCTTGAAAACACTATTTAAAGTACCTGCTGATGACGCCACAGAAGCACTTACTAAGGTAGACCTTGTGCACTTCATCAGCGATAGTATATCTGAGGAAGAGCATATAGACAAGGAAATTCTGTCTAATGCATTAAATCTATTTAAGGTGCGTGTACGAGATTGCATGATCCCACGAACAGAGATTGTTACACACGACAAGGATGATCCTATGGAAGAGCTCATCCAGACATTTAAAGAATCTAGGCACTCTCGTATTCTAATCATGGATGGTGATATTGAGAATATCATCGGATATATTCATCACCAGCAACTCCTCAATAATCCCAGACATATAAAACGACTCATCCTAGATATTTTATATGTACCTGAGGCCATGCATGTCCAGGACTTGATGACCACTTTTATCAAGACTGGATCTACCATTGCATGTGTTGTTGATGAATTCGGTGGTACAGCAGGAATGATAACTTTAGAAGATATCCTGGAAGAAATATTCGGAGAGATTGTCGATGAGCACGATGAAGAAGCCTTGTACGAAGAGCAGATCTCAGAAGACGAGTATGTACTCTCTGGAAGAATAGAAATAGATTATATCAATGAGAAGTACGACCATCTCAGCATTCCTTCCGGAGAATTTCACACCCTATCTGGATATATAGTTATGACATCTGGGAGTATTCCAGAAGAAGAAGGTGTGGCCATAGAACTAGATGGGTATAAATTCATTATAGAACAACTTTCAGAAACTAAAATAGAACGAGTCCGAGTAATAAGATTAAAGACAGAAGAAGAAGATTAAAGGAATCAACAAAACCAGTAATTATCTATTCCTTTTTCCCGACATATTTTAAGCTTACTGCTTAAATAATCTTTCGCTTCAGGAGTCGCAATAGCCACAATGATCTGTCCTTCTTTTAGATTATTGAGCATACTTTCAGGTTCTAGAATTACACCGTATATATCCTTTCCTATTTTGTTTTTATTATCTGTTATCCATATCGGATGGATATTCTGATTAATCAGTGACTTAACAATCTCTTTGCCTTTTTTTCCAGCGCCCCATACAACCAGAGGAATAGAAGAATTATAATCTATCTCCAGAAAGTAATAAAGCTTAATGTCTAGGAAGCGATTATCTAAGTAGGTAGGATCATTTCTAGAAGTTCTCGATTGATGATCTCTCCAGCGATGGACTACTTCCTGGACAGGGATTATAGGCAACCGAGCTTCATAGGTTCTGAAACAGAAATCGTAATCTTCTGGATAACGATCTCCGTCAAATGCGCCTATCCCATCCAAGGTCTCTTTTCTCACCATCCAGCTGATGGAAGGAATCACACACTCTTTATATATCAGGTTATAAGGATTAGGTAATTGTAAGTTCTGATTGAGCCAGTCAGCATATTTTCTATAACCCTCTCCTAGTTCTTCTTCTGAAAAATAGGCAACGTTACCTACAGCAATACTCTTTTTACTTGTCGAAAGTAAAGCTTTCTTAAGGCTAGATATTTTCTGAGGGGCCATAAGATCGTCAGCATCCATACGGGTAATTAAGTTACCTGTCGACAAGTTATATGCTTTTCTAAGCGCCGGTATAATACCACGTCCATCACTTGTCGCCCATCGGATCCGATCATCTGATTGTGATGCTTGCGCTAGAATAGCCGCAGAATCATCGGTTGAGTGGTCATCTATGGCTACCAATTCCCATGAGGAATCATCTTGTTCTGAAATAGAACCAATGCAATCTATGAGATAAGGCATGGCATTTTTAACAGGCATCAGGATACTTATCTTATCGCTTCTCATTGTGACAAATGTAACTTATCTCTGGCAATATTGATTTCTGAAATATTATAAGCATATAGAAAATAGCTACCTTGGTTCCGATGAAAATAACTGTTGATCGGATCTTCTGTAGCTTAGCTATCTTGCTTATGGTATCCCTGGTTTACTCTAAGTTCTTGCTGTCTGTGTCTATGATCGGTCTAGTAGTGCTTAGTATATTTCATTCTGATAAAGGCAAAAAAGTCATCGGCGATAAGACATTCCTGTTGTTGATGTTATTGTGCCTTATGTATATTCCTTCTATTCTCAATAGTGACGATATAGAAGGATGGACACATCATGTACGCATGCGCTTACCCTTTTTATTCTTACCGATTGCTTTCTACCGATTTCCTATTATCACCGAACATAGAATGCTATGGATTCATAAAGTGTTTTTCGTCATTCTTTTTATCAGTGCCATTCCTGTATCCATCCATTATCTTTCTGATATCGACGGTATGCAGAAAATGCTGGCTCAAGGACAGCCCATTCCCACTCCTGTCAACCATATAAAGTACAGCATCTTTATTGCTTACGCCATTCTAATAGTTTTATGGATATGTCTCAATAGATGGTCTTCTTTAGCTAGTCTCGAAAAGAAAATAGGTGTCCCTCTGATCGTATTGATGGTGCTTTTTATTCACTTGCTTGCGGTGAGAAGTGGCATAGTTGTTTTCTACGGAGGATTAATTGTACTGGGATTTATGGAAGCCCTTCAGAAAAAGAAATATAAAATATTAATCGCAACCCTAGTGATATGTACTGTACTTCCATTCGTTGCATTTAAAACCTTGCCTAGTCTCAATAAGAGGATTCACTATATGCTCTGGGATCTCGATCGCTTCAGAGAAGGCAATGGAGATGATTACTCAGACTCTGAGAGAATCAATTCTCTTCTTATCGGATATGAAATTTTCAAAGAAAATATATGGGTGGGAACTGGGATCGGAGATTTTCAATCTGTCTGTGCAGAAAAGTATAATACTTCATGGGGACCAGAAAAGAAGGTATTGTATCCGCATAATCAGTTTTTATTTATCCTAGGAGCTTGTGGAATAATAGGATTTGTGCTATTCCTATTAGGTATGTATGGCCCTTGGTTGTGGAGTGGCATACCCAAGTTTATACCCTTGATTCTATTGCTCACTGTGGCTAGCCTTACATTTATGGTTGACAATATCTTAGAAAGATCTTTCAGTGCTGGTTGGTTGGCTTTTTTCTATTGCGTTTTTCTGAGTTATGCGCAGAAAATAAAACAAGTTTCAATTTAGATACTTGACTCCGTTCTTGTCTTCCTTGATTTCAATTTTAAACATTTCAGTATTGTTGTCTTCATCTATTTCCTGATAATAATTCTCAGGATCGATTTCTATCAATAAGTAATATGTGCCACATTTTATATCTGGTGGAATAGAGAGAAACTGTCCTTCATAAAATTTTCCATAGTAATCAATTCCTCCGACAGATATTCCTTGCTGCTGACTATTACATGCCGTAAAATTTCCGAAACCATAATTTTTTAGATTATGCTTAGAATATAGTTCCTCCTTGTCTGTACAGTACATGTTTTCATCTGTGCATACCATATTATCATATAGGCAATAACTCACTTTATCACTGGTAGAAATAACTTTCCATTTCTTCGGATTTTTTCTCCACCATTTCTTTTTCAATAATGAATACCTAACCCAGTGGTCTGCATGAAAGTGGTTATGTCCCGGTTGTGTGTCGTAGTACATATAACCGCCTGGTTTAGATTCAGTCAATAGAGAATCTCTAGCTAGAGAATATATCCGCTGGAAAACTTGTTGCCTAGGATAACTGCCATCTGGGCATGGCTCTGTTCTATTTCCTTTTTGCTTTCCGCAACGCCAATCTCCGTTACCTAGTATTTCAAGTGGACCATCTCCTATATTGGCCATGGCTGCAGCAAATCTAAGTTGGTTGCGATAAGGGGACATACTACACGTGTCAGGAAAATATTCTATGTTCTGTATAGTCAATTTTCTACTTAAAATTAGATCTGGAAGTAAGGTATGGCCTTCGTTATATCTATCTCGCATACACGTATATAAATCATCATCCTTACAGAATTGAACATCGTAGGTAGCCGGTCTGTCTCCTATAGTTATACTCCACTCTAGTAGCTTACCGATATCTCCTTTCTCTAAATCAGAAATGATAAGAAACCACGATCCATTGAGGTTTTGGCCGTTGTTGAAATACTCTATTCTTCCCTCAGGATGATAAGAGCCGCTGAAGCGGTAAGAACCATTGATAATGCTTCCATTAAACCCGTTCTGCTCAAAACAAGTTTCAAAATATCCATAATGCATCGGATCATCGTTTCTATTACTTAGCCATACTAGAGTACCTGAAGGAGACAATAATTCTATCTTTAAGTCCCTAGTTTTCGCATGTCTGATATGGAGACAGACGGTCTCAAGCCCAAAAGAAGATGAACTGGTATCTGGCAATCCCTCTACAGATAATTCATATATCGTAGGTGAAATGTCATCTGCATAATCTATAATAATCCCCCCTTCCCCTCTGAATGTCTGAGCTAAAATAGATGATGAAAATGAGAATCCTAAAAAGTAAAAAAATAGAACTACCCTATTCAACAATAACCAATTTCTCTGTGAAAATTTTATTCTCCATGATAACCTCCACAACATAGGATCCTGTAGAAAGATCCAGTTGGTTAAGATCAAGATACGACTCATACTTATCCGTTATAGCTCTGGTCATCAATTTACGACCATCCATGTCATAAAGAGATAAAATTGTAGGATTTCCTTTCAAGTTCTTTATATAGATTTTATCTGTTCCAGAAATAGGATTAGGATAAATCTCTACATTGACTGAGTGCTCCGACATAGAGGATGATAAAATTTTATCATAGTATTCAGCTGAATTATCTAAGTCTATCACCTTAAGTCTATAATACCTTATGCCATCTTTTCTCTCTACTCTTGAAGATTGGTATATAGAGTTTCTTCCTTGGCCTTCTACAGTAACAATTGATTTGAAATTGAAATTATCTTCACTTTCTTGCAGTTCATAATGAGAAAAATTTATTTCTTCACCAGATTCCCAATTGAAAATTAAGTATTCGTTCCTTTCAACTAAATTAAAGGATATTAATTCTACGGGTAGAACGGCAAGACAAGTAGAATTATTAGTAGCCCCTGCTTGACAATCTGTTCCATCGATACCACCATCATTAAGATCATGTGTGGCTGTACCATCTAAGTTACAGGCAGAAGCACTGAAATTATTAATGTCACAATTAAAGGTTGTAGCGAAATATGTTCCACTGCTGGTATTGTTAGACTCGATAAGTGTAATTGTAGGGGCTGTAAATACGTTGCTAGTAGTTGACATTCCATATTCACCTCGCAATTGAATAGAGTTGCTTGCATCTACAGTTCCACTTCCTGTAACAGGTGGTCTACTTAAGAAATCGACAGCTATAAATGCTCCATCATTGACAAAAATCTGGCCTTTATCTCCTACAAAAAACCCGCAAGAATTATTAGGCATTCCATTACAGTTCGTAGCAGTTGATTCCATTACACCAGTTGCATTGTTGGTAACAACTCCATGTAAGTAAATATTTTCTGCGGTTAGCTGGTCATTATTAATAAAAGTAGCTTCGTCAATTTCGAATGTTGCACTCGAAGTGATATCGCCATTGTTAACGAATACATCTCCATTTCCAGAATATTTAAAGTCATTGTTTCCCATATTCAGGCTACCATTGTTGGTTATGGTAAAATCACCGTTTATAGAAAGATTCACGGATGAGCTAGGTGCCCATATCCCACATATGGTCAATGACCCACCAGTGGTGTTAGGTAAACTGCCTGTATAGGTGTCTCCATCTGCTATACAGAAATCGTTGGATGAGTTCTGATCATATCCTGGTGTTCCTGAGTCAAATGAAGTCCCAGATAATGATAATCCTGAACAAGGACAAGTCTGCGCATTAACAGTAGCTGCATAAAGCATGGCTAAAAACAAGATTATACTTACTCTCATAATTTCAATTTATATACGTTAATAAAAAATACCGGAAAGGAGGAATGATACACGTCTTACTCTAATCTACATCTATTATAATTTTAATCCTCGCACACATTATTCCATTTAACTAAAATTTTAGTAAGCTAGATGTCAATCCTTATAGTAATTTAGAGTGCATTAAATTAAAACATGTCTTCTTCAACCGAATAAATTAAAATGCCACGGCATGAACTAGGAATAACTATTAAGAGTTAACATGTACAATAGCTACTTTATGGATATGAATGATATAGAAATTTTTGAAGCCCTTCAACGAATAATCACCTTGGGACCCTTGCAAGAATCTATCCGTATAGCCATTCCAGCAATGGCAGAACATTTGCGTAAGCTACCAGAAGGAAATACACGCAGCGAGTATTATGATTATCTCCGGCAATGTGATGACCTCTCTAATCAATTTCTAGAAATGAAAAAGAAATTATTCTCACAGATCAATGAGAAAGCTGCCCAATCGTTAAGAATCAATCATAGCATTAAAATCGATCATCAAGCCCTTGCCATTATTGTTTATCAAGATTCTGAAACATATTCCGTTTATTAAAACTTAATTGCCCACCTTTGCGGTTAATACCATATGTGGAATTGGATAAAGAAAATAGTAGGATTTCAAGAAGAAGTAGAAGTTACAGAAGACCTTATGAAGTATCTTATAGTAGGACTAGGGAATATGCACCCAGATTACGATGACACCAGACACAATGTGGGTTTCGATGTAGTAGATGTTATGGCAGAAGAAGCTGGCAAACCATGGAAACTACAACAGCTAGGCGCAACATCAGAAGTTAAGCATAGAGGAAGAACGCTTATTTTATTGAAACCATCGACCTATATGAATCGCAGTGGTAAAGCGGTCAACTTCTGGATGCAGAAACATAAAATACCCACAGAAAGAACCATGATCATCGTCGATGATCTACATCTTGACTATGGTACACTGCGCATGCGCGCTAAAGGAAGCGATGCTGGACACAACGGACTGAAAGACATACAACAACATCTGGGCGGAAATAAATACCCTAGATTGAAAGTCGGAATAGGAAACGACTTTCATAAAGGACAACAAGTAGATTTCGTCTTAGGAAAATGGTCTTCTTCTGAAAGAGAAAAACTTCCGGATATTTTAAAGAAAGCTGGAGATGCGGTAAAATCATTTACAGCCATAGGTCTTCCTCACACCATGACCAAGTATAACAAGTAACGCTCCGACTTAATCCTTAGAAGGACATGGTCTCGATGATCTTTGCTACATCATCGCTGATGTAATCATAGACAGGTGCCATACTATCTGGCTCTACCTGATTGTAAAAATATACAGATGCTCGGATGAAATGATCGGTAGAGTCGGTAAGGAAGAATTGTATCGGTGATGCTACTGGACCTTCTAAGTCAAACAGTATTCCCGACAACCCATGCTTATTTTCTATGGTTGTTTCCTGGCGATAGTTAGCTTTAATATCGTGCTTCTCTGCAAACTCAAATGCATCCCCGACTAGCTTGTCGTAACTCTCTTTACCATCTATCGGGTAATAACTGAAATGCAATCTTCCATTAAAATCTTTCATGTATAAATCGAACCAGCAAGGATGCACCGGCTTCTCATCGAAAAATGCTGTATCCTTCTCTACTACCGCATAAGCTGGCATCTGAAATTTCATAGCACAATAATCTTGATCGAATGTGATATAAGATTTTTCTGGATAATCCACCTTAGGGAACATCCGTGGCTTAGGTGTATATATTGTATCCTGCTTACATGTTGACAGCAATATGATACCGAGTAAAATGAACGTCCAGATAAATTGTTTCATAGGTTATTGTGCCAGTGTGGTGCGAAAATAGTTTATTCTATTATAACTTATAATTAAGGGCATTCTTGCTCAAGCAATGGATTGCAATTGACTTCATTAAATAAGCAGACTAATTAGGAACAATCCTTAAATTGATTTTTTCAATTCTCCTCTTATTCACACTTTCGATTTTCAGAATCATATTCTGATACATGATTTCACTTTCCTTCTTAGGGATTACTCCCTTAATCTCTAGAATCATCCCTGCCAGCGAATCTGCTTCTCCTCTCACTGAATCGAATACATCTGTCTCCTCTCCTATGATACGGCATACATCATTGAGCAAGGTCTTACCATCGAAAATATAATTGTTCTCCCCTAGTTTGACGTAGTCTACTTCTTCCTCCTCATCGAACTCATCCTTGATGTCTCCGACAACCTCCTCCATAATATCCTCCAGCGTTACAATTCCTCCGCTACCGCCGTACTCATCTACTACAATGGCTATATGGGTGCGCTTAAGTTGAAATTCTCTCAGTAAGTCATCTATCTTCTTAGATTCAGGGGCGTATAAAACAGAATCTCTTACCAGGCTATTCCAGTTAAAACTTGCATCTTCATCTGTATGTCCTAGAAGGTCTTTAACATATAATATTCCTTCTATGTTATCGAAGTCCTCCTGGTACACAGGGATTCGACTGAATCCCGACTCCTTAACTACTTGCATGAGATCTGAGAAATCCATATCAACATCCACTGCTATTACATCTACCCTCGATTTCATAATCTGCTTAACAGATACATCTCCGAATTTTACAATACTCTTTAACATATCCGCTTCTTCATCGGCATGCTCACTATCCCCTATTGTTAATTCTATGGCTTTATCGATGTCTTCTTTACTGGTGCCTGTCTGCTTACTTCTGGCCTCCAGTACTCGATTCTCAAGCTTGTTGGACCAATTAACAAGTATGCTAGATATAGGCGAAAAAAAACCTTTCAGCAAGGTCAAGGGTCTAGACATCATCCGTGCGAATGAGAGGTTGTTAAGTTTAGCATATACCTTAGGTGTAACCTCACCGAAAAGCACAAGAATAAAAGTAACTCCTACGACCGTCAACCCGAAGTTGAATATATTCGCGAGAGTTCCTATAGAAGCTATCGACTCAAGATGAAATGTAGATTGTATCCAGTCTCCGATTTTAGCTAAGTCCTCGACACCTATGGCTTGCTTGACTATATAGGATGAAACAAGAACGATGGCAATATTGATAAAATTATTGCTTATAAGAATGGTTGCAAGTAAGGTCCGCGGCTGCTCCTTGAGTTTCAGAATGCGCTTACTTCCGTGGTCGTCGTCATCTTCTAGGGTATGAAGGTCATTAGGACTTAAAGAAAAGTATGCTACTTCAGATCCAGAGATGAGCGCAGAAGAAACGATTAATAGCAATAGCACCCCGATAGAGAATATCATCGATGATGATCCTATAAGAAAAAAGAAATCTATGAATAAGAATTCCGAGGGGAGAGGTTCTGCGTCCAAGTTTTATGATTTGGTTAATAATGGCTTAGAATGGTAAATCATCATCGTCTTCAATAGAGTCGTATGAATTTTCTTCAGCCTCGGG
>CALIQO010000167.1 GCA_938044055.1 uncultured Saprospiraceae bacterium | reverse complement strand
GATGGACAACAACTTTTCTGGATGCAATCTATGATCATAATCATCGGAAGACCACAATTGAAAATTGACCTTTGTTTCAGTTCTTTCCTTACCTCCACAATCGATGAAATGTTTACTGACCAAGCCTACTTCTGTTACATGAAAGTGGGGTGGAACAAGATTGCCATCCGGTAACTTAAAGTAGATAGATGTAGCGTCTTGTAATAATTCTTTTACGATGCTTAGCTTCATTTATATCTTTTTAATTTATAGCTGCAAGGTACGTCACTCTACTATAACCATCAATAGTCTAGAATAGTTTTATTCTATTGATCGATATATATCTTGATTTAAGCTCATTCCCTCTCGTAAATATTGTCTTGGCATTCTAGACTTTAGGTAATTGTATTAATTTAGTGGATATGGATAAAACATTGATTGTTGAAGGTGGCGGATTTAAAACCTCATTTACGTCAGGAGTCCTCGATGGATTTATAACTTGCGACTATTTTCCTTTCGATTCCTTTATGGGGGTTTCTGGTGGATCGATTGCGATCACTTATTACTTAAGCAGGCAGTATCGGAAGTGCCTCGATGCTATGCACGTCCTAGTCAATGATGAGCATTTTATGAATTTTAGGAGGACCTTTGGGAAAGAAGGATATATGGACATTGACTATTTAGAAAAAATTGCCAGTAAATCTGTACCTATTGATTTTGAGAAATTGAACAATTATGCTGCCGGGAAGCGCGTCGTATTCGTTGCGACCAATCGCCGCTATGGAAATCCAGAATATTTCGAACCCACGCAAGAGCGGTGGATACCTTATGTAATCGCTTCCTGTACCCTACCATTTGTAACTAAGGGGAAGTATAAGATCGATGGAAAGGCTTACTTCGATGGTGGATGGAGTGATCCGATCCCAGTAATCAAGGCTTACAATGAAGGATCGAGAGATATTCTAGTACTCCGAACATATCCCGAAAACATCTATGCTTCTCAATCATGGTCAGATTATTTCGGAAGTATATATTTTAGCTCGCGTCCAGAGTTGAGTCAGACTTTTGCCAAGAGTTATGAGAAGTACAATGAAGCCATAGAATTCATGAAGAACCCACCTGATGATCTTAAGATAACGCAGATTTCCCCTGAGGATATTCTTCAGAGTGGCACCTATAAGAAAAATGAAAAAACGTTGTTGGAAGATTACCGTCACGGTCTAGATTTAGGAATCCAATACTTCCAATCTCAATTAGCAGAAGTATAATCTGGGAAAAGGACACATTTGCGCAAGCGATATCGAAGAAAAAGGACTAACTTTGCGGCTTAAATTTTTCCACAGGGTAGGAAGAATAATAAATTAAAAATACATGAAAATTGTAATCGCGGGTGCTGGTTCTGTAGGGTTTCACTTAGCCAGTTTACTTGCTAAAGAAGAGCAAGATATCACAGTCATCGACACGGACGAAGAAGTGCTCTATAAAATAAGGAGAAAACTTGATGTACTTACGATAACGGGTGATGCTACTTCTCCAGCCATTCTAGATGAAGCAGAAGTGGCTAAGTCACAGCTATTTCTCGCTGTTACAACTTCGGAGAAGACCAACTTACTAGCAGCCATTCTTGCCAAGCAGAAAGGCACTAAAAAAACAATCGCCAGAGTAAGTAATCCAGAATACCTCAAGGAAGAACAGAAAGAGGCATTCAACACAATGGGGGTAGACAAGTTGATATGTCCTCAGCAATTGGCTGCCAAGGAAATTAAGCGTCTTCTCAAGAAATCACCGGTGACAGACTTATTTGAATTCGAAGGTGGCTTGCTTACCATCGTAGGATTGACGATTGAAGAATCATCTCAGAAGTGTGGTAAAACTGTATCGGAGATATTCGGAAGTCAACATGAGCTTGATTTCCGAGGAGTTGCTATTCTAAGGAATGAGGAGACAATAATTCCTAAAAGTCACACCCAGCTTCTAGGTGGAGATCACTTGTACTTATCCATCAACTCTAAGTATGTCGATAAGGTAATTGCTCTTGTAGGAAAACAAGTAAAACCGATTAAGAAGGTTATGATTGTCGGTGACACACCGCTCGCATTGAGAACCACTAAAATCCTTGAGCACGATTACGCGGTAAACACCTTGGTGCCAGACAAAGAAATAGGAAAGAAATTCATCCAGCAACTGGATCGTGCGTTGATAACAGTCGCAGATCCTGGAGATGGAGATTCCCTCATCCGTGAAGGCCTAGACAACATGGATGCTTTCATTTCTCTTACGCCAAATTCCGAAATCAACATCCTTACCAGTCTGATTGCAGAAGAACATCAAGTGAGTAAGACCATTGCCCTTGTAGACAATGAAATCTATACCCGCGTGTCTCAGAACATCGGTATAGACACCATCATCAATAAGAAAATAATTGCTGCTAATAACATATTTCGGTTTGTCAGAAAAGGAAATATTGCAGCCATTGCAACCCTGCATGGAGTAGATGCAGAGATCATAGAGTTTATCTTACACAAGGACAATCAAGTTACGAGTAAGCCACTGTCAGAATTAAAAATTCCTGCTTCGGCGATTGTTGCTGGTGTAATCAGAGAGGATCATTGCATCATTCCTGACGGTACATTCGTCTGTAGGAAAATGGATAAAATAATTATTCTGGCACTTCCAGATGCCATCAAGAAAGTTGAAGAATTATTTAAATAGCATGATCAACTTTAAGACAGTCGGACATACACTAGGCGCTATATGGTGCTTACTAGCTCTACTGCTGGGTATTGTATCCTTGTCTGGCCTTGCTACTTCCGATCCAGCAGCATCTGGTATGGGCTTGAGCGCACTTATAACTTTTATAAGCGGTTCAGCTATGTGGTTTTTCTGTAAAAATTCTGACCGAGAAATCCATAAAAGAGAAGGATATCTTGTTGTCAGTCTAGGATGGTTAACAGTAGGTCTTTTCAGTGCACTTCCCTACTGGCTGACCCTAGACAACCTCCCAGTAATCGATGCCATTTTCGAATCAATCTCTGGTTTGACAACAACCGGAGCAACGATACATTCCGACATAGAATCCTTGCCACCGACTATCCTTTTATGGAGATCTATAACACAGTGGATCGGGGGCATGGGAATCATTGTACTTACGGTGGCCATATTCCCATTGCTAGGCATAGGTGGCGTAGAGCTCTTCGTCGCTGAATCTCCTGGACCTACTTCTAATAAGATTCATCCACGAATCAAGGAAACTGCGAAACGCTTGTGGTTGATTTATGTAAGCCTCACTGTTGTATTAATAGCCATACTCAAGATAGAAGGTATGTCGATATTCGATGCCATCAACCACGGAATGACGACCATAGCGACCGGTGGGTTCTCTACTAAGAATGCGAGTCTCGGTCACTGGGATGTCCCCATGATACAATATACAGTTCTTATATTTATGTTTATTGCGGGTATCAATTACACCTTGATTTATTACAGCCTTAAAGGCAAATTTCGGAAGGTATGGTCAAGCGACGAATTCAAAACATATCTTATCGTTACTTTTTTATTAATCACAGGCATCACTGTTTCTATCCATAATTATGGACAAGGTAGCTGGGAGTCCTCATTCAGAGACGCCTCTTTTCAGGTTGTATCCATCATTACTACAACAGGATACGTGACAGCAGATTATACAGCATGGCATGCAGGTGTAACCATCTTGTTTTTTACTTTGCCATTCGCAGGGGCATGTGCGGGTTCTACTTCAGGTGGTATAAAATTCATAAGGCACTTGGTCTTCGCTAAGAATTCATCTCTTGAATTTAAGAGACTCCTCCATCCTAATTCTCTCATAAGACTTAAGATTGATCAGAAAATTGTGGCACCGAGGATACTTACCCATGTACTGGTGTTTCTTCTGATATATTTATTGTTTTTCTTAGTAGGTACCATTGTAATGACAACCATTCTGTCTGATTGGGAGCAGCCTCTTCTGACGGGTGCTGGGACGGTTGCAACTTCTCTTGGTAATGTCGGACCTGCAATTGGCCAGGTCGGTCCGATGGATAATTTTGCAGACATTCCACCTTTCGGAAAGGGTTTCTTGTGTTTTCTAATGCTCATAGGAAGATTAGAATTGTTTTCTATTCTGATTTTGTTTACGCCCTATTTTTGGAGGTCGACGTAAAGGGGTGCAACGAAAATCTTGACCTTAGTGAGGTCACGCAGACGTTCTTCAATTGAACAAATCCAAAAACAATTACTGATTATCTATGTAGCTCGACGGTAAAACAAATTTCCTTTACTATTAAATCCCTTTTACTCCTTCCCAAGATAAGGGAAGGC
>CALIQO010000166.1 GCA_938044055.1 uncultured Saprospiraceae bacterium | reverse complement strand
AAGCCAATGAAGAATTGACAGAAAATCAGACAGGCAATCTTCCTGTTATAGAAAATTCTGTAAGGAGGTTGGGTCCCGGAACTTCTAATGCTTCTCTGACCCTAAACTTATTAACTGGAGAAAACAGAGATGTACGAGCTTCAGTTGTGGGCAATGCTGTAAGAGAAAAAGTAGGACCTGTCTATGAAGCAGAAAGTGTAGTCTACGGAGGTGGAAATGGATTCGGAGGGAAGCCAGTTTCAATCTCGCTTGTAGGATCAGATATAAGTGAGTTGAAAGCGGCTAAAAAAGAATTAAAAGAAGCGTTTAGAGGAAATTCCAGACTGGCTGATGTAACGGACAATGATCCAGAAGGCATCAAAGAAATAAAACTTGAGTTGAAAGAGAATGCCTACTTGTTAGGGCTTTCTCTTAATGCAGTCATGGCGCAAGTAAGGGCTGGTTTCTTCGGAGCATCGGTCCAACGGTTCCAACGTGGAAGAGACGAAATAAGGGTGTGGGTCAGGTATGATCGTGAGAATAGGAATAGCATTTCTAACCTCGATGAAATGAGAATCGTAACCGCTACAGGTAGTCGAGTACCCCTGTCTGAAATTGCTACTTACACTATAGGTAGAGGAGATGTGGTCATTAATCACCTAGATGGAAGAAGAGAAATAAGGGTAGAGGCAGATCTGTCAGATATAAAAGATTCTGCTCCTGAAATCATCAGTGAAATAAGAAGTAATGTGATGCCTGGACTTATGGCTAAGTATCCGACGGTGACTCCATTTTACGAAGGTCAAAACAGAGGATTCGCGAGAATAGGTGCGAAAATCACGAAAGTATTGCCCGTAGTGTTGATCCTTATGTATGCCGTGATTGCCTTTGTGTTTAGATCATATGGTCAACCTCTTTTGCTGTTTATATTAATACCGTTCACCTTCGTAGGGGTAGCATGGGGTCACTGGGTCCATGGTCAGAATATCAATATTCTTTCTGCACTCGGAATCGTCGCTCTTATAGGAATCCTTGTAAATGATGGATTGGTATTAATTGAAAAATTTAACCTTTTGCTGAAAGAAGGAATGCCCTATAGACAGGCTATGGTAGAAGCAGCAAGATCTAGGTTTAGAGCTATTTTCTTAACATCATTGACTACAGTTGCTGGATTGGCGCCATTAATATTTGAGAAGAGTTTTTCCGCACAATTTCTGATACCTATGGCTATTTCCGTCGCCTACGGAATTGCGTATGCAACTTTCATGACCTTGTTCTTACTACCATTATTGCTGGCCATCAAGAACAGTTTTAAAGTAGGAGTCAGTTGGCTGTGGAATGGAAAGAAGCCTGATAGAGAATCAGTAGAAAGAGCCATAATTGAGATGGAAGGAGATAACCATATATAATATCTATACGATAACAGAAAGTAAGAATTGCGTTATGAAAAAAATCATTCTTGGTTGTATGCTATTAAGTGCATGCCACATTCAAGCTCAGAAGTTGTTGACCTTAGATGAAGCGATTAATATCACATTGAATAGCAATTATGGTATTCAGATTGCTAAGAACGATGTGCGTATTGCCGAATTACAAACGGAGAAACGGGCCAATGGTTACCTTCCTACCGTATCTGGTAGTGGTGGATTGAATGGCAGCTTAGGTGGTTCTCGTCAGAGATTCAGCAATGGTCAGGAGGCCTCAACCTCCAATGCATTTACCTGGGGAGGGAACGCTTCCTTGAGAACGGATTATACCATATATGATCGCAGAAGAGACCTTACGCTTGCCCAGCTAAAAGAGGCCTTGACCTTATCAGATTTTCAGCTCCGACAGACAATTGAACAAAGCATGTTAAATGTATACAACGGGTATTATGCCATAGGTCAACTCAATGTCAACATTGCGGCCCTTGAAGAATCGCTAGAGATATCCAGAGAAAGAATGCGTCGCAGTCAGTCGAATCTGGAATTGGGGCAGGGCAGTGGGCTCGATGTGCTTAATGCAGAAGTTGATATCAAGCGGGATAGTGTCAATCTTCTTAATGCCTTACTTTCTGTCGATAATGCAAGAAGGGATCTCAATGAGATTATGGGTATAGGCATCGATGAAGTATATGATGTAGAAACTGACCTTGAAGTAAATTCCCTACTTAATCTTCAATCATTGTCAGAAGCCGCGAAGGAACACAATGCTCTTATTGCGCTTAATAAACAACAACTCAGAGTGAGTGAGTCGCAGTTGAAAATCATAGATGCAGAACGCGCACCGGTATTGAATACAGGGTTGTCATACGATTTTAATTATACTGATAGCCCAGCAGGAGCATTTATAGATCAATCTAATTCTCAAGGATTGTCTGCTAATGTAGGGGTGAGTGTGAACCTATTTGACGGAAGTAGGAAAATCAGAAAACAGAGCGCCATCCTTGACTTGACGAATCAACGGTTGAGGATCTCAGAACTGGAACAATCTACAGAAAGAGCTCTTATTAATGGATGGAACAATTACCAAAACGCACTTTATATCTTAGAGGTAGAACAAAGTGCAGTAGCAACCAACGAAGAGAACTTTTCTAGAACACAGCAGTACTTCGATGCCGGACAAGTAAACTCTATTGAATTCAGACAAGCGCAATTGAATCTGCTTAATGCACAACTAAGCTATAATAATGCTAGGTATAATGTAAAACTAGCTGAGATTCAATTGTTGCAATTAAGTGGAAAATTGATGGAGTAGACACTCCACTCCATCAACTGTTTTTATTAATTTTTCCTATTGTTTTTAAACGACTTGTCTGGATATGCTGGAGGCTGAGGAACATCTCTAGGGTCTTCCTTGATTTTC
>CALIQO010000165.1 GCA_938044055.1 uncultured Saprospiraceae bacterium | reverse complement strand
TTGTTGATGCGGATAATGACTTCTATTCCGAGTTCGGAGAAGACTCTATTGAGCATCTGGATAATTTCCGCTTCATACATAAGAGAAGTAGAACCTACCACATCAGCATCACACTGATAGAATTCTTGATACCTGCCTTTCTGTGGCCTATCGGCCCGCCATACAGGTTGAATCTGGTAACGTTTAAATGGAAAAGAGATCTCATTTTGATTCATTACCACGAATCGAGCGAAGGGTACCGTAAGATCGTAGCGCATACCTCTTTTAGCAATAGACGATGTAAGCTTGCTAGAATTTCTCTCTTCTAGTGCAGAGGGATTTGCTTTAGAAAGAAAATCACCATTGTTTAATACTTTGAAGAGCAACTTATCACCTTCTTCCCCATATTTTCCTGTAAGGGTAGACAACAATTCCATAGAAGGCGTTTCAATCGGCTGATACCCGAACAATGTATAAACTTCCTTTATAACAT
This sequence comes from uncultured Saprospiraceae bacterium, assembly GCA_938044055.1. GTDB lineage: Bacteria > Bacteroidota > Bacteroidia > Chitinophagales > Saprospiraceae > JABDLO01. The sequence continues at coordinate 2,250 of CALIQO010000165.1, read as the reverse complement.
GGAATACATGCTGGCGCTTAAGAACTTCTGCGGGAAGGAAATCTCTGGTGCCCTTAGGAATCGATGGTTTACTCATATGATCTAGGTAAATTGAGCACTTTTAAATTGACTTAGAAACCTGACATCGTTCTCGAATAGATATCTAATATCACTGATATCGAATGTCTGCATTGCAGATCTTTCTATGCCGATTCCGAATGCATAACCTGTATATTTTTCTGAATCTATCCCACAGTTTTCCAGCACTTGAGGATCCACCATTCCACATCCTAGTACTTCTAACCAGCCAGTACCCTTAGTCAACTTCTTAGCCTGATCGGTCTCTGTTCCGAGCCACACATCCATCTCAGCACTTGGTTCTGTAAATGGAAAATAACTGGGCCTTAATCTAATTTTCGTTTCAGATCCATATATAGCTTTAGCAAAATAAAGGAGGGTCTGTTTCATATCCGCAAAAGAAACATTCTCATCCACATACAGGCCTTCTACCTGATGGAACTGACAGTGCGATCGAGCAGATATGGTTTCATTCCTATATACCCGACCAGGCGCTATGATGCGGATCGGAGGTTTCTGCGTAGTCATCACGCGTGCTTGAACGCTTGAAGTATGGGTTCTCAATAATTGTTGGAGAGAACCTTTAAGGTAGAAAGTATCTTGCATGTCTCTTGCAGGATGATCATCTGGCGTATTCATAGCCGTGAAGTTATACCAATCTTCTTCTATCTCTCTTTCCTCTGCCACCTCAAATCCTATCCGAGTAAAAACATCGATCATCCTGTTCATGATAATCGAAACTGGATGTCTTGAACCTACGAGGTCATGTGGGACTGGAGCAGATAGATCGATCTCCTGAGCTGCAGAATTATTTTCAGCCTGACTAATTTTATCCTTATGCTCCGTATACATTCCTTCTGCAACCTGCTTCAAGCTATTGAGCGCTTGTCCATAAGCTTTCTTATGCTCATTATCGATATTCCTCATTTCTGAGAATAATGGCTTAATCTTATTCTTCGTACCTAAGTAGGCAATTCTGAATTGCTCGAGACTTGCATCATCTGTTATGACAGCTTCCTTGATTTCCTCGAGCATCGAATCTACATTCTGAAATTTCATGGTTGACCCTTGTTAAAATGTAAGCCGCTAAGATAGGAAGATATGATTAAGTATCCCTTAATAATTTAAATACAATTCTAATTCGACGATCACATGGAATAATTAAATTCTTGAGACTTGACAATATCACAACCTTCTTCAATCTCATTGACAATTTCGTCTTTTAGCAACCAGGTATCACCTAGCAAGGATTCATAGCAGATTTCAATATTTAATGAAGTAGTTAACGGCTCTAATTCCCGCGATAACTCCGTCCATCTAACAGAGAATATGTTAATTTCTTCTCCCGCTGCAAGGAGTACTTCTCTTACTTTTCCGGTGGACATGATGTTGTAGTCCAAGGAAAATTTACCACCTGATACAGAGCTGATTACATCTTGCCAATCCTTAAAAAACACACTATTTTGAGAAATCTTAAACGATCTGATTCTGGCAATACCATTTCCACCATTCTTTAGTTTCCATCCATAACCTGTGGAGTTGTAACTATTCCCTAGCATCAGATGAGGGTACATGGTTGCTTCCTGCTGTACCCTCATAATCCTGATTTCTTGCAAGGATAAGAGTAGTGCACAACCACTAATAATAAGGGCAGTAACCGCTATAACTAGATTAGAATTAAGAGATTTTAAAAATTTTATCACATTCATTTCCTTGAGATTAATCCCACAACTTTACAACTTCTCCTTCGTCCTCTGGTTTTATGGTAACGAGTAATTCTGATTCTTCACTACCAGTTACTTTATAAACCCGAGTACCTATAGTCCATCTTTCTGATTTTTTCTGTCCAGGCCATAGCGAAAAACCATAAGAGAATGAAGATCCATCGGCCTTAGGTCCTCTGACATAAAAACTATGTTTCTTCCAAGAATTGTTCTTAACTTTAAAATTAATGAATTTTATGGTTGTATCGATCTTAACCGGGTGCTCATTTATATGCTTTTTATTGACCAACATGAAGCCAGCATCTTCATCTAGAATTGTAGTAACATCTCCTATAACATAGGCTTTAACGCTCCCCCATGAATCTACTACTATATGACCCGATTGAGCAATCATCTCAGAAGCATCAACCTCTCCCACATGATTTAATATCCGTATACTATCTACCTTTCCCTTAAGTACAACAGCACC
>CALIQO010000164.1 GCA_938044055.1 uncultured Saprospiraceae bacterium | reverse complement strand
GTTCCTTTAATCCAGTCAAGTAAACCTGCCCAGAACGCAGTCCCTACAAGAACTATGGGAACAGGAGATATTTTAGTTGTCTGAATAAGTGTGAGTACTTCGAAAAGCTCATCGAGCGTTCCGAACCCTCCAGGCATTACTATAAATGCTTGTGCATACTTAACGAACATTACCTTTCTGACGAAAAAATATCTATGGTCTAGGTTCTTGTCCGGATCTATATATGCGTTGTGCGTCTGCTCAAAAGGTAAATCGATATTGAGGCCTACAGAAATTCCTTTAGCTTGATAAGCGCCTTTATTGGCAGCTTCCATGATTCCTGGACCTCCTCCTGTTATGATACCATATCCTTCTTCTGTCATACGCGCAGCAACGTCAGATGCCAGTTGGTAATAAGGTTCGCCAGGCTTGGTTCTAGCGGAACCAAATATGGAAACACAAGGTCCTATTTTATTTAAGGTTTCTATTCCATCTACGAACTCTGCAAGCACTTTAAACATAGTCCAAGAGTTTTCTCCCTTGATCTGACTCCATTTTTTCATGCTCCTTTTAGGAGTATCGTTCTGTTCTTTTAATTTTCTATCCGCCATTTTATATTCTTTTTTCGCTTTGAATTTACGTTTTATATAACGCTTGTTCTTTTGAAGTGTTTTAAAAACAAATTGTTAATTCCTATACAAACACTTCATTACTTAATTCTTCTATTCATAGAAATTCCTAGCCTTAATTCAAAGCCAGGAATTTTTATAGCTATGCTTTTGGTTTTTAAACCAAAGCTCCTTTATATTTATCGAACTCGTTTTCTATATAATGTTGTAATTTCTTTAAGTCATCGAACTTTTCGAATACACCTTCTAGTTTAGTTTTATTAGCACTAGAAGGGATAACGTATTGTTCTACGTCCTTCTTCTTAATTGAGTCTCCAGAAAGAATAATTAATCTTTCTACAACATTTCTCAATTCTCTGATGTTCCCTGTCCAATTTACATTCTGCAACATTTTAACCGCTGTACTATCGATATTCTTTTTAGCGGTTCCATAATCGTTGCATATGTTGGTAATGAAATGATCTACAAGTAGTGGTATATCGTCCTTACGATCATTAAGAGAAGGTACTTCCGTAATGATAACAGCCAATCTATGATATAAATCTTCTCTAAACTTTCCTCTTGCAATCTCTAGTCTCAGGTCTTTATTAGTTGCTGCCAGGACGCGTACATCTACTCCTATTGATTTATCCCCTCCTACTCTAGTTATTCTGTTTTCTTGAAGTGCTCTAAGGACTTTTGCTTGTGCAGAAAGGCTCATATCTCCTATTTCATCAAGGAAAAGTGTACCACCGTTCGCTAGTTCGAATTTTCCTACTCTCTGCTTGTGCGCTGAAGTAAAAGCCCCCTTCTCATGACCAAACAACTCGCTTTCAATCAGCTCAGAAGGAATGGCAGCACAGTTCACTTCGATTAGGGGAGACCCGTTTCTTCCACTTTTATTGTGTATCCACCGAGCAACAAGTTCTTTTCCTGTCCCATTTGGTCCAGTAATAAGTACCCTCGCATCTGTAGGAGCTACTCTGTCTATGGTATCCTGTATGGCTTTAATTCCTTTAGATGTACCTATGATTTCTTGGACAGGTTTATTTTTAACCCTTTTCTGAAGAACTTTTTTCTCTGTTATCAGGCAACTCTTATCTAGCGCATTACGGATTGTTATCAAGAGTCTATTAAGATCAGGTGGCTTCTGTATAAAATCGAATGCTCCTTTTTTAACTGCTTCTACAGCAGTATCAATGTTGCCATGTCCAGATATCATTACAACAGGGGTATCAGGTGATAAAACTTGAATTCTTTCTATCGCTTCCATGCCATCCATTTTAGGCATCTTGATATCAAGAATGATCACATCATATTTATTCTGCTTGATCTTAACTATACAGTCTAGTCCATCAGGGGATTCATCGACTTGATATTTTTCAAATTCGAGGATATCCCTAAGGGTTCTTCTGATCCCTTTGTCATCGTCTACGATAAGAATCTTAGGCATGTAGTTTTCTTTTATTGAGTTCCAAAGATATATATTATAAATAAATATAATAAGTAAATCTCAATAATACTGTAGTTTATGATAATAAACTAGCAATTTAACTACTAAGACAGAATCAAAGGGGGAGTAAAAATGTCGCAAGGTTAGAAATGCTATTTTTCTGGCCTATCTGATAAGTATTGAATAGCGAGGAAAGCTTGTAATCCCATCCCTACTTTCAGCGCATTTTCATCTATATTGAATGTAGGCGTATGTACAGAAGAGGTAATTCCTTTCAATTTATTACCTGTACCCAAGCGGTAAAAACAAGTTTTAGAAGCTTGACTATAGAATGAAAAGTCTTCTGAGGTCATTCGCAACGGCAAGTCAACTACTGCGTCTTCTCCTAAAAAGTCAATCATCCCTTTTTTAACAAAGTGAGATACATTTTCATCATTGCGCAATGCAGGATATCCCACCTTAATGTCTAATTCATAGGTGCCACCCATTCCCGTTATGATGCCCTCAATATTTTTATGAATCAACGAATGCGCTTTTTTCCTCCACGCTTCATTCATGGTTCTAAATGTACCTTCGAGAAAGACTCGATCAGGTATAACATTCGTTGCTCCCCCATCACTATATATTTTCCCAAAAGTCAATACACTAGGTATAGCTGGTTGTGCATTACGACTTATTATCTGCTGGAGTCCTGTAACAACATGACTTGCAATAAGAATAGGATCGATACATAATTCTGGGAGTGCTCCATGACCACCCTTCCCTATTACCGTTAGAAATATTTCATCTGCAGACGCCATGTAAGGGCCACCTTTAATCCCTACCTTACCTACTTCTAATGGAGGATGAACATGTTGCCCTAAAACAATATCAGGTCTAGGGTTTTCTAGTACGCCTTCTTTAATCATAATAGAGGCTCCGCCTGGTAATTTTTCTTCCCCAGGTTGAAATATCAATTTAATGCAACCATCGATTTCTTCCTTCATATTACTCAGAATATGTGCCGCTCCTAATAGGCTTGCCGCATGTGCATCATGGCCACAAGCATGCATAACCCCTTCATTTTCAGACTTATAATCAACAACATTTTCTTCGAAAATGGGTAAAGCGTCTATATCTGCACGGATGCCCACTACGCCTTTTTCTGCTTTTTCCGGATTGATTATTCCCACTACACCGTGACCAGCCCACCCATGGGTATTCATAATGCCGAGTTGGTCTAGAATCCCTTTTATATAGATGCCTGTTTTTTCTTCAGCGAAAGACAATTCTGGATTCTGATGGATTGTACGCCTGTATTCAAGAATTTTCGGAAAGAGGTCGTCTGCCTGCTGCTTAATTAATGATTTAAGATTTTTCATTGTTATTGTATTCTAGGCAAGAAAATTAATTTTTGGAGTTAATCAGATACCTGAAAAATATTTCAAGATCATATGAAAATGAATATCTATTGGCATATTCTCTATTCTGATCTGCGGCACTTAGGTGCCCGCTCCATGATAACTGGTGATTCCCATCGTTTAACTCTATAACACCTTGCT
>CALIQO010000163.1 GCA_938044055.1 uncultured Saprospiraceae bacterium | reverse complement strand
ATGCAAAAACCGTCATTTTAGTCTATTTTTTTATCAATCAGAAGGATTGTGATATATGTAGACCTTATCTGAAAGTATATTAATCAGATGTTCTTATTGTAGTGTTTTCCTGAATCCAACAACCAACTCTGAATGCATCGTTTACATTTTTAGTTCGTAGGAATACGTCTTCTTTATTGGGCATATATTGCCAGTATTGTCTAATTAACTTAGTGGCTTCTGCAGCAACTTCTGAATCTATTTTTTTAGCATATTCCCACTTGTCTATGGCAGGCCACGTGACTATCTGAGAATCCCACCCTCTACCAGGTCCACAGAGAGGCCCAGAAGAGGCATATAGTTTTCCTATTAGCATATAGGGTTCTCCCCAGTTTTCTCTATATGTGGCTGCCTTTAAGGCATATTTTCTACTTGAAGGATAATCTTTTAAATCACCATAGTAAATTTTTGCGATAAGCAAGGTATACTTAGCTTTCTTACCCGTGTCCTCCGTTTTCTCTACGAATTCCTCGAACAACCGAATCGCATTCCGATAATCTCCTTCGTTATACGCATTAAAAGCTTGCTTCAATGGTCCAGGAGGCGGTGGAGGCGTATAACATTTAGTGGCCTTAGCTGTTTTAAGTTCAATTAAGTGCGGATTGTCCTGGGCACACTGACCTCTTAATAGTCTGCGGTAGGCAAGTTCTATTGTTTCGCAATTATCTGGATCTGCTTGATAAATAGGAAAGTATTTCGCATCGTAGTAATCACAGAGGTAGAAACTATCTAATCCTTCTAGTGCCTCAAGTCGGACAGGTGCATAGGCTTCAATAATCTCCCAAGCTTCACAATTTTTTCCTTCGCAGTTGTTTACCCCATAATCTACCACCTCGAATATCTTGCCAGCATAGCTCCGACCTTCCTCATAACTTATTTTCTTCTTTAGAATCCTGTCAAATAACATTGAAGTAAAAGGATTAACTACGAAGTAATCTGCCTTTTCTCCCTTGGTGTCAATGTTTTCAAGAAATAGATTCCAGATTTCTTCTTCGTCTACATACTCGTTGAATGTGTAATAAAAATCAAATGCTTTCCTTCCAGCTATATAGGCCTCCTCGCCGAAACACTCAGACCGTTTATCATAGACCATCCTGACCGAATCAACGTAAGATTTTTTCAAATTTTCGTCCGTTGCTTCAGTGAAGAAATGCTTGAACATAGCTATCCCATCGTTATAATGATACTTTACTTTACCATTTGCCCCAGGAGCGCCATAAAATGCCTTCTGCCACAAGGGATAGGCAGCTTCCATTGTACCCATTTTTATCTGATCTCTATACAATACATAAGCATTCTCTACTTCTTCTCTTTTATACCCTTTTAGCTGATTGAGTGTCATGCAGGGAGTATTAGGATCAGGCTTAATCACTTCTTCAACAATCGGTGTTTCTATAACTGGCTCTACGGGCTTAGGAGAACACTGTAACAATAAAAATGGAGTAATTAAAAAAAAGTATAGCCATGATTTCATAGTAATATCTTTGTATAGTTACAATAATAAGCAATTTCACTTATCTGATAGATGGTAAGAACGATGGATTATGGTGTGCCTGCCTGCTTATGATAAAAAAAAGCCCTTACATCTGTAAGGGCTTTTTATAATTTTTAAGAAGAAATTAGTTGGCGTAACGCACGGTTACGCTTCCTCCTATCCAGCATCCTACGGATACTTTTTGTCCTTCTTTTACACCTCTCATGAACCCTTCATTTTTGTCCGGCATGGAAGCTCTATATTTTGATATTCTATCAGTAGCGTCTCCTGCAACTTCAGCATCTACTGATTTAGCATACTGGTAAGTCTCTATAGCCTTCAGGACAACCAGTCTCTGGTTCCAGGCGTCTCCGCAATTTCTTGAACTCTTACCATACATGTCTCCTATAAGCATGTGCGGTCTTCCCCAGTTAGGTCTTAATGAAGCTGCCTCTTGAGCTGTTGCTCTAGCATTTGATAATTCATTTAATTTTCTAAACTGTATGGATGCTATAGAAAAAAGATATGAAGCTTTTTTCTCAGCATCTTCTTCTTCTGCGATCGCTTCTCTATACTTAGATATAGCAGTCGGAAAATCGCCAGCATCATATGCCTTTCTCGCCATAATTCTAGGATTACTAGCTTCGAATTCTGCTTGTCTTCTGGCATTTTCTTCTGCAGCATATTGCTTCCATTTTCCATCTAACTCATCGTACATTGCATTACCAGGCTCACAACCTTGCCCTTTTAATATAGCCAGTGTTTTCTTGATTACATCAGGGTTATCAGGATCTGCCTCATATTCAGGTCTTAATTTTTCGACGAAATAATCACAATCGAAAATCTGTCTTTCTATGTATGTGAATCTTCCATTCATAGATTCTTTTGCCTGCTTATAATATGAACCAAGCTTCTGATTATTCTCAATATTGTAATCAGCAATAGCGTTGAGTTTATCATAGATGCCTCGGGCAGTTGCCTTATCCATATTGTCATTGGTAAACTGAGTAAGTACTACTTCAGTATAAGGAGCGAAAACAATGTATTCTGTGTCGTTACCTCCTACTTCTACAGCAGTTTCTAATACTGTTCTTACTTCAGCATGTGGAGTACCGAAAGTATAAAACATATCGAATGCTTTTCTACCTTCTACAAAACCTATTTTCTTCTGGTAATTTTCGTCTGTTGCCTGCTTAAGGATTATGCCTTTAGATTTATAACATGCAATTGCCTCATCGTATAAAGCAATGGCCTTTTCCGCGTATTCCTTTTTCTTAGCTTCATCGGTTTCTTGCTCAAACATCTGTTTATACAAGCCAGCACCATCTATAAAGTGGTAGTCTCGCTTGCCATCAGCAGCAGGAGCAATGTCATAAGCAATCTGCCAG
>CALIQO010000162.1 GCA_938044055.1 uncultured Saprospiraceae bacterium | reverse complement strand
CTCAATAAAGCTTCACTAGTAAACTTGTAAGGTAGAAGCTTTAATCAAGCACCAGACTTTCGTTCCTGGTATCAAGTCAAGTCTGTTTTTAGATTCTGCAGAAACAGTTACTGCAAGAGGGATACCTATATCTATCATGAGTATATGATTATCAATAATACGGGATGAATCCATTACAATACCTGGAATCTGATTCTGTATAGAGGTATTCTGAATTTCGTTGAGGGCGATTGAGATTTCATTAGATGGAATGAGGAGTCTTCTTTTGCCTTGAGCAGACTTTAAAGAACGAGAAGAAATCTTAATTTTAATATCCTGTTTTTCTAATACTGCAAGTGTAGTCAGTTCGAAATCATTGTCCGCATCGCTTTCCTCTACTTCCATAACGTTGTTGCACACTTTATCGGATGTGCTTACAGCTCCTGATAACAATAGATCATAATACAATCCATGCGCTCTGACACGCCCATTGTCAGTTATCATCAAGCGATCTGTGATCTTAAGAATATCCTTGAGATTATGACTTATTATTACAAATGGTATCCCCCATTCCTCTTGCAAAACTGTTAAATAGGGAATGATCTGGTCTTTCAAGTCTTGGTCTATAGCAGAAAAGGGTTCGTCAAGCAGAAGTGCCTGTGGGTTAGCGAGAAGGCTTCTACCGAGGGCAACCCGCTGTCCTTCTCCTCCTGAAATTTCACCAGGTTTTTTATCAAGCAGCGATCTAAGCAAAAGCAGGTCCACCATTTTATCGAAAGAAGCATCTCCTTCTTTCTTATTCATTCCATATCTTAAGTTGTCACTTACACTTAAGTGCGGGAACAATCTTCCTTCTTGGAATACATATCCTACCCTTCTTTTATGGATCGGAACATTAACCTTATTAACGGAATCGTATATCACTCTTCCTCCTACTGAGATTCTACCTCTTTCTGAAGGAACAATCCCAGCAATGGCATGAAGTAAAGTTGTTTTCCCTGAACCATTCTTACCATAGATGCCCGTAATTCCATCGGAAATTACTTCATCTACAATAAGGTGAAAATCTTTTCTCTTTACTTCTATGTCAACTTCTATCATAGCGCTTTTTTCTTAAGTACCACTCAGAAACCATCATGGCTATGAGAGAAATAACAATAGAAAACACAACCAATCTCCAAGTGCTTTCTTCCTTACCTGGAGATTGCATGAGGGTATATATGGCTAGTGGAAGTGTCCGTGTCTCCCCTTCAATATTCCCAGCGAATGTAATGGTAGCTCCGAATTCTCCTAGAGATCTTGCAAACCCTAAAACCCATCCTGCAATAATTCCTGGCAAAGACAATGGCACCGTTACTTTCCATATTGTCTTCCACTTACCGACTCCTAGTATTCTTGAAGCATCCTCTAAACCTTGATCCATCATTTCTATACTTGTTCGTATCGATCGGACTACCAGTGGAAGTGACACAACAACTGAAGCCAAGACGGCTGCCCAGAAAGTAAAAGAAATCCGCATTCCAAATCGATCATACAGCCAACCGCCTATCACACCACTTGACCCGAAAAGAATAAGTAGTAAGTATCCTGTCGTAACTGGCGGCATCACTAAGGGTAAGGCGATCACACTTTCAACAATAGATTTTCCAATAAAATCTTTTCGAGCCATAAAGTAACCTATAAAAAAAGAAATAGGCAATGCTATAATCGAAGCTACTGCAGCCACCTTCAAGGAAAGAAGGATTACATCTATTTCTATGGCGTTAATCATGTTACATTATCAATCATTCTTAGGTGGCAGAAATCCATTCTTTTCCCAAGTAGGAAGAACTTCTTCAGATGTAAGATACTCAAAGAATTCAGATGCTGAGTTTTCTCTAGAAAGCAAGCAAGCATTGTATTCTATAGGATTGATTTCACTTCTTGAAAAGGCATATAGAATCTTGATTTTTTCTGATTGAAGGGCTACATTCTTATATACTATTCCGATAGAAGCTTCCTTAAGTTCTACCAATCGGAGAACAGAGGCAACATCATAGGCAATGAGACATTTGCCTTGAGCGAAACGATTGATGCCTAGCCTTCGCAGAGCATCTATTGCATACCTCCCTGCAGGCACATGGCTGGTATCACCAATTGCAATCCTATCTACTGAATATATTAACTCAGGTATACCATCAATTGCATCTAGCTGATTGTCAACGGCACTGACAATCACAAGCGTGTTCTCCACAAGCTGGCGGCTTTCACCTACAACCAGATCAGTACTTTCGAGATAGCGCGTCCACTTGGTGTCTGCTGATACATATATATCCGCCGGAGCACCATAAGCAATCTGACGTGCTAGTGAACCGCTAGAAGCATAATTATTGATGATTTTTACCTGGTGATTACGAGAATAAGCCTTACTCAATTCATCAAGTACCGGGCTTACACTCGCTGCCGCAAATACATATATTTTCTGAGGTTCAGACCCTTTCTCCTGATTGCTTGCTTTACAAGAAACAATTACCATGGAGACATATAATCCTACAACAATATGAATCACTAAACGAGACATCATTGTCTGATATGATCTAATAGAAATCATACATGTAAGG
>CALIQO010000161.1 GCA_938044055.1 uncultured Saprospiraceae bacterium | reverse complement strand
AGAACATCGGTATTCGGAAAGGAAGTTTCTAAATTTAAGGAAGGAGAAGACGAGTATCCGATCATGGTGCGGCTTAATAATTCCTACAGGAACAATGTGGGAGACTTGATGAATCAGAAGATTACCTTTAGAAATCCTACCAATGGCAGGATTGTTCAGGTTCCGATATCATCTGTAGCAGATGTAGATTATTCTACAACCTATAATGCTGTAAAAAGAATCAACAGTGATCGTGTAGTTACCGTTTTCAGCAACGTAACTGAAGAAGGAAATGCCAATGCTATAAATGCTGAACTGGCAAGTATGATGGAAGATTATGAATTTCCAGAAGGATATTCTTATGCCTTTACTGGAGAGCAACAACAGCAAGCGGAGGATATGTCATTTCTAGGTGGAGCTTTTATGGTAGCATTGTTTACGATATTCATCATCTTGGTGGCTCAGTTTAATTCCATCATATCCCCATTTATAATTGTACTGTCTATTCTGTTTTCTACCATCGGTGTATTCCTAGGATATACCTTAACAGGGAATACAGTTTCAGTTGTGTTTTCTGGAGTAGGTATTATATCCCTAGCAGGGGTAGTGGTTAACAATGCTATAGTACTTATAGATTATGTCAATCTACTCATAAAAAGAAAACGGGAATCTCTCGGAATTTCTTCTGCTAGCGGTCTGACTTTTGAGCAGATTAAGGAATGCATAATAGAAGGTGGAGCCACAAGATTAAGGCCGGTTCTATTGACAGCGATTACTACGGTTCTCGGTTTAATCCCACTGGCAATAGGATTTAACTTTAATTTCTTCACCTTGATAACCGACCTTCAACCCAATGTGTTTTTAGGTGGAGACAATACAGCGCTTTGGGGTCCGATGGCCTGGACTGTGATCTATGGACTTGTTTTCGCTACGTTTCTAACCTTAGTTATTGTTCCAGTTATGTACTGGCTTGCATTTAGATTGAAACGTCTAGGAGGAAGATTGATAGCCAGAGGGTAAGGATGTTGATCTAGGAAATATCTACATTTGTATATCATGAATGTGAAAGACCTTAGAGAAAATTATTCGAAAGGAAAATTGACAGAGGATCAGCTGGTGGCTGATCCTCTTGATTTCTTTTCTACTTGGATGTCTGATGCCATCAAGGCTGAAATCCCAGAACCCAATGCCATGGTTCTGTCTACCGTCAATAGTGATGGGCAACCGAGTAATCGAGTAGTCTTGCTAAAAGGTATGGATACGGGATTTATCTTTTACACGAATTATACCAGTGCTAAAGCTCAGGATATGGAAGTCAACCCTCAAGTGTCGCTGTGTATCCTATGGAAAGAAATAGAAAGACAGGTTAGGATAGAAGGCAGAGTCGAGAAAATATCGAAAGAAGCGTCAGAGACTTATTTTCATTCTAGACCTCGAGGGAGTCAGATCGGTGCATGGACGTCTTTTCAAAGTGAAGTAATAGATAATCGGAAGATACTTGAGAATAGGTTGGAAAAATTAGAAAATAGGTTCGAAGGCATGGACCATATACCGTATCCAGAATTCTGGGGAGGATATCGGATTATTCCATCCAGGATTGAATTCTGGCAAGGAAGAATAAGCCGATTGCATGATCGGATTCTATATTCTAAGGAAGGTTCAAAATGGTTTACTCTTAGACTATCTCCTTGATTTATAAACTTTTATGGAATAAAATGGAGAGGATATTGTAATTTTTTTTTTAGATTTGTTTAACGAAAACAATCAATCCCTTGAAAATGAAAAATTTAACCTTAATTCTAACGCTCTTTTTATTGCCTTTTCTAGGCAACTCTCAAGACGTTGTCAATGAATCTTTAGAATTTAATATCCCTTTCGATAATGCTGAACAAGAAGCTGATTTTATTGCTTTGGGAGGAGATAGGATAGATATGCCAGCTCCGGGCAGTTATACGCTTGTAAGATCTACCCCGTCTGCTTCCAGTGTAAGGGATGGTATCGATACCAGAGATTCAGGAGATGGGTTACCTCTGTTACTTGATTGTACAGTAGTACCAGATACGGATCTAAATTGTAGGGCTGATTTACCTCCAGTAGATTTTGTTTTTTTTCATGAGAATGCAATTGTAAATTCGTTTGGAACATGGCTCCCTAATAATGAAGGCGATCTTGACTTAAATGCGCTTACAATCATACCTGGTAACTCAGGCTGTGTTGGAGATCCAGTAACTATTACTCGGACTTATACCGCCACCGATGAGGTTGATCCTAATGGAGTTGCCACAGCGGAATGCATCCAGGTTTTCACTATAGAAAATACCATACCACCAACGATAACTGCTCCTGCTGATGCGACTGTATTTAATGCAGCAGCAGCTACGTTAGCTCCAGCTAATCTAGGAACAGGTGTTGGAGGCCCTTCTAATTGTACCAATCATGCGCCAGTTGTAGTAACATTTATGGATGTAAGTGATCAGATGGGTGCTACCGATCCGATGTATACCATCACAAGAACATGGACAGCCACCGATGATTGTGGATTAACATCTACTGCAGACCAGATAATCACTGTGGACGTATCCTTAACTATCCCTACAATGGGAGAATGGGGAATAATGATTCTTGCTTTATTCCTGATTATATTTTCAGTTGTAGTAATAAGAAGAAGACAGACCAGTACACAGCTAGGATAGTCAATCTATTTCTAAGAATAAATTATAAAGAGGCCATTGCATCATGCAGTGGCCTCTTTTTAATTTTACTTCTTATTCTCAACCTTTTCTATTCCCAGTAAATCAATTCTCCAATCTGTTTTTTCAGATCAACAGGATCTGGAGAAACCTGAACCATCATGATGCTAATCAAGTCATTGACTGGATCTATGGTAAACCAAGTGCCATAGATGCCTGACCACCCATAGGCACCTAGTCCTGCTTCTGATTCAGGGTCTGTATTGATTCCGAAACCCAGTCCGAAACCGAAACCTTCTTCATGGTACTTGTCTCCGACATGATCGGTAATCATGTTTCTGACTGTTTCTTTCTTTAAGATTCGAGTTCCATTCAGTTCGCCATAATTAAGCATCATTTTACAGAATTGTAGATAGTCACGCGAAGTAGAATACAGGCCATGGGTGCCGCCATGTATTGTATTTCCTTGATAAGGAGGCGCCCATACATGCTTGATAAAATTGCCTTCGTCGTTTTTCTGATAGACGATGCTTGCATCACTCAAGTGCTCATCGGCTACATTGTAACCCGTAGCTTTCATACCTAGCGGATCGAATATGTTTTCTTGCAAGTACTTCTCTAAGGGCATTTCTGATATGGTTTCTACCAATACCGCTAGAACGTCCGTAGCCGAACTATAGATCCATTTTTCTCCGGGTTCTAGTAACAATGGCAGCGGAGCGAAAGCCTTAACCCTAGATTCTATGGAAGGGTGAGGTGTCATAAAGAGTTTCATAAAGTATTCCCTATTAAGTGGAGACTGTCCGAAACCATGAGATAGACCCGCGGTATGGGTAAGTAGATGTCTTACGGTTATAGGGTTCTTTACGGCATACGTAGAATCCGAAGTCTTGCCATCTGCAGATACCACCTGATCAGCAAAAAAAGGAAGATGCATGGAGATAGGGTCTTCTAAACTTACTTTTCCTTGTTCCACCAGTTGCATAGCCGCTACGCTGACGATGGGTTTTGTCATAGACGCCATGGCAAATATGTCGTTCCTATCCATCGGAATTCCTTCCTTGACATCTCTCATTCCATATGCATCGTGCAAAAGCGTTTTTCCGTTTTTATGAATCAAGCATATAACGCCTGGTACAGTTTTCTTCTTCACCAGATTCTCAAGGAAGGTTGCGACATGGGTGTAATGCTTTCGTTGTGATACTTCGTCGTAATCAGAAGACATTAAGTTCTCGTCTTGTCCTTGTATCGGGCTTACTATAAGGACAAAAATTGCTAATAAA
>CALIQO010000160.1 GCA_938044055.1 uncultured Saprospiraceae bacterium | reverse complement strand
CTGATGGTCCTCACTGGATGACAGGTAATCCACTTGTTGATCCTGCTCCTAGTGATTTCTCTTCTTATCCTTATATTTTAGGAATAGAAGGATTTGGTTACAGCAGTTTTAGTAATGGTGGTTTAAACGCATTCCCTGCATTTGATTACACTTGCGGATATGGTCATGCGTGGATTTACTGGTCTGCAACTGGAAATAAAGGTACATCAGATGGTGCATACCAGTTGATTACTGTTATGTATAAAGATGATTTTTCATGTGAAGATGTTCAGTGGCCAGCTGATAATTTAGATGCTGAGTGTGATCCTCTTCCAGAAGAAGATCCTTTAACATGGGATGCTGGTGCTTGTGAGTTGATAGGTTGGACTTTAGAGTCTGATACCTTCTACTTCGAGTCTGATGCTTGTAAGAAAATTATAAATGAATATACTGTTATTGACTGGTGTGTATATGATGCATACAAGTCTGATAATGGTTACTTCTATGCTCTATGGGCTGATGCTAACTTTAACTCAAGTGTAAGAGGTACTAAAGATAGAGACCTTAATACAAGAGAAAATGATGGTGTTAATTGTAACAGTTCTTACATTAATGGACGAAGTTCATTCTCTGGTGTATATACATATGTACAAGTAATCAAGATCAACGATGACGTTGCTCCTGAGATTACAGGTGATTGTGATCCTATGATCGGAATCCATGACAACGACTGTACGACTACAGTTACACTTTCTAACTCTGCTATCGATGCAAGTGACGAAGATTGTCCTGCAACATGGTTTAAGTGGAAGTTGTATGTACTTGATGGAGAAGATGAGGATGGTGACCCAGTTGCTTTACCTAATCTTGAAACTGAGTATGACTTAAGAGGAAAAGATGTTTCTGTTACTCTTGAAGATATATTTGGAGATGCATACGTATTCGACGGACCATGGTTACTATTGAATGTAAGATGGAAAGTTTGGGATGGTTGCGGTAACGCTACTATCTGTGACGGAGAAGTTATGATTATCGATAAGAAGCCTCCTACACCTTACTGTGTAAGCTTAAGTTCTGCACTGATGAAGAAAGTAGGTACGGTAGAATTGTGGGCTAAAGATTTCAACGTTGCTAGTGAAGACAATTGCTTCGGTATGGATCTATATTTCACATTTGATCAGACTAGACCAGTCGTAGCTGAAGTGTTAGCAGGTAGAGATCACTACTTCAAGAAAGATGGAGATTTAGTTATGCCTGAAAACAATACTGGAGATTACTATAATAGTGTTCTTGCAACTGAAGCGGAGTACCTTGCAGGTGAAGCGCAGTGGTGGGATGCTAGTGAAGCAACTTCAGGATATGTATTCGACTGTGATGACCTAGGTACTACTGATGTTAAAGTTTCTGTACACGATAAGAAGTTAAACACTGACTTCTGTGTAGTTGAGCTTACACTGGTTGATAATCTTGGAGCTTGCGATGGTGCAGGTGCAAGAGCATCTATAGCTGGTCAGACAATGACAGAAGATGATAGCCCAGTAGGTGACGTTAATGTACACTTACAGAGCATGCAAGATGCAGAGTTCGCATTAACTGCAGCAACTGGAACTGACGGTAAGTTCGCTTTCCCAAGTAATCCACTGCTTAATAGTTATGAGATCTCAGCTGAGAGCAATAACGATCCTAAGCTTGGAATATCTACTTTAGATCTAGTATTGATCCAGAGACATATTCTAGGAATACAAGAATTCAGTTCACCTTACAACATGATCGCTGCTGATATCAACAATGATCTTAATGTAAGTGCTACTGACCTTCTAGGATTAAGAAAACTTATTTTAGGAATCTACGATGACTTCCCTAGCAATGATAGCTGGAGATTCGTAGATGCTGGTCAGACACTTGATGTACAGACTGCACTAGATGAGTTTAACGAAGTTGTTTCTATTGCTAGTCTTGAGACTAACATGACGAATGAGGATTTCGTAGCTGTTAAAATAGGAGACGTTAACGGTTCTGCTATGGATAACGCTAGAGGTCTTACCACTAGAAGCAATGAAACAATTAACGTATCACTAGCTGATCAGAATGTAAGAACAGGAGATCTTGTGGATCTTACTTTCTCTTCATCTGATTTCGATAACGTGTACGGATACCAGTTCACACTAGAACTTAATGGATTGACGTTCGAAGCTATCGAAGCTGGAGATATTAATATGACTGATGTTAATGTAGGCATACTTGATGAGAATACTGTTACAGTATCTTACTCAGGTGTAGATGCACTTACATCTTCAGATAACATGTTCACTGTACAAGCAAGAGTGCTTACAGATGGAACAATCAGTGAGAAAGTAAGATTGACTTCAACTGCTGTTAACAGCGAAGCATATGTAGGTGGAAATCTAGATATCAATACAGTTGAACTTACTATCGAAGGTGAGGAAGTTGCTAATTTCAGCCTTGGTCAGAATGAGCCTAACCCGTTCATCGATCAGACTGTAATCGGATTTACACTAGCTGAAGCTGGTGCAACTGTAATCACTGTAACTGATGTAGCTGGAAAGCTTATCTCTCAGAAGAGAGGTGACTTTGCTAAAGGTTACAACACTGTAACGTTTACTAAGAATGAATTAAGCACTGTAGGAGTATTGTACTATACTCTTGAAAGTGGTTCATTCACAGCTACTCGTAAAATGATCATAATTGAGTAATCATATATAATGATCAAGCAGATACTCATGACTGATTGAGTTAGGACAAAATCGGTTTTTGGGATGGCCTCTTCTCGATTTATTTCGAGAGGGGGCTTTTTTAGTTTTATATTTTAATTTTTATATATGAAAAATACCACATAGAAGGTATTAGATAGATATAACGATATTCTATATTTGTGTCATATTATGTTTATTCATAATATATTTTTTAGATAAGAGAACTACAACCTACCTATTTCCTGCATTCCGCAGGATCTCCATGAGATGATATAGTCCTTGGGATCAACTTATATACAGTTGACCAAGTGTTGATGGGATTTCCCGAAACAGTTAAAGATTAAGAACGACAAATATTAAGGTCTCATGAAGAAAGCGAATTTTACCAGTAAAACAGCTTGGATATTTAGACAATGGCTATTGCTTATTATGACCATTGCTACTGTAAGTGTTACTTCCTATGCTCAATGTGATTTAGCATGTGGGGGAACATACAATTTATCTATGGACGATTTTGCAGATTGCTCCGCTACACTTACACCAGAAGAATTACTGAATGGAGAAGAAACCTCTTGTGAAGATGGTGTCTTTACAGTGCATATATTAAACGAAGCAGGAACAATACTGCTTGATGATGCAGGAACAGTTGATTTTACTCAAGTAGGTAATATACTTCAGTACAAGGTATTAGAAGCTGAAGGAAATAACTGTTGGGGTTATTTAGTCATAGAAGACAAGATTGCTCCAGTATTCGATTGCGAACCCATAACAGATCCTTTTTTCTGTTATGATGCCATTGCTTTCGATATAAAATCTAGATTGGTTGATGAGTGTAGTAATTTAGATGACATCACTATAGATTCTACTGAGAGTGTCATAACCAATACATGCAATGGATTGTATGAGCCTGATACGCTTATGATGGTAAGGAGGATATATACGGCTACAGATCCTTCAGGAAATGTATCAGAACCATGTACACTGGATTTTTTCGTTCAGAGAATACCTGATTTAGCAGATATAGACTTGCCAGAAAATTTTACGGGTGTGGATGCGCTTAAGTGCTACTCAGATTTTCCACGATTACCTAACGGTGCTCCGGTACCAGATGCCATAGGAGGATCAGGTATACCTACTATTACAGCAGGAATGCAGACTTTTCCACTTTATCCTAATCCAGATCAGTTCTGTAATCTGTTAGTAGATTTTGAAGATAGAATAATAAAAGAAGGTTGTGTGACTAAGATTGCTAGAGACTGGACCATATTCGAGTGGTCGTGTGAAGTCCCTCAGCGTTCTATAGAACACACACAATTGATAGAAATTGTTGATGATTTAGGTCCACAATTCACAAGTGTTGTAGCTCCTTTTACAGCTACCACTTCAGGGTATGATTGTGAGGCTCAAGTGTTTATACCTAGGCCTGAAACGACTGATTTATGCAATAACGACGATGTTACGATAAGTCTTACCTACCCTGGAGCTCCGGTAATTGAAGATTTCCAGGGCGGTTATATTACGTTGCCTTTAGGCATAAATGAATTGTTGTTTATAGCTACAGATCCATGTGACATTTCTTCAGAAGCGACAACAACCGTAACGGTAGAAGACAACACTTCTCCTGTTGCTGTGTGTGACTTAAATACAGTGGTTGCATTATCAGATGTAGGGGTCGCATGGGTTCCGGCAGAAGTGTTTGATAATGAGAGTTACGATGATTGTAGCCCAGTATCATTTAAAGCTAGGAGAATGGATAACGGCGTACCCTGTGGTATGGATGATGTTGTAGCTTTTGCTGATAGTGTACAGTTCTGTTGTGCAGACGTAGGTGTAGATGACTTAATGGTCGTACTGCGAGTAACAGATGAAGAAGGTAATTACAACGATTGTATGGTCAATGTTAATGTACAAGACAAGGTACCACCAGCTATTATCTGCCCTCCTAATATTACGGTAGAATGTGGATATGGATTTACGAATTATGATGACTTCGGTACTGTTGTAAACGGCTCTGATGCTGTAATGCCTATAGATATACCGCTTGAGAGTATAATTGACTATTATGGAGGCGTAGGTGCCCTTACGGATGGTTATGCCATAGACAATTGTGATGCGATGATTACTTCTTCTGTTGCTGGAGAATTAAATCAGTGTAATGTAGGTACTATTATACGAACATTCACTGCAGAAGATCCACAAGGTAGAACAACAAGTTGTGAGCAATCTATCGGATTTGCTAAGAGATTTGATGATCTGTTCTCTAGGGAGGATATTGAGTTCCCAAGAGATACATTTATAGATGGATGTAGCGATCCAGAGGATGCAATGTTTGACCCAGAGAATATAGGCTTCCCAGAATTTAATCAGGACGACTGCGATTTAGTCGGATTTCATTATGAGGATCAAGTATTCCCTTTTAATAACTCTGAAGGAGAGGCTTGCTTTAAGATATTGAGACACTGGAAAGTTATTGATTGGTGTCAATTAGAGGATAGGGATTTCGACTTATATGTAGGTGCCTTCCCAGGTTTTATGAAAGAAGGAGGTCCTTATGGTGGAAGAGTTTCTCCAGTATGGGAGCATACTCAGATCATTAAAGTTTCTAATTCTGTAGCGCCTACTGTCGTATCTTCCTTAGATAGAATGAGTGCTTGTACGTATGACAATGCATGTGTAGATGGATTTATAGAGTTATTATTCACATTCGATGATGACTGCTCTGATCAATTACAGATGTCTTATGAGATTGATGCAGGCAATGATGGTACGATAGATATTACATCTCCTGCTCCACAATATGGAACAACATTAGATGCAAGTGGTACCTATCCTATTGGTTCTCATAGGATTATTGTGAAAGTGCTGGATCTGTGTGGCAATAAATTGATCGTTGAAAAATTATTTGACATAGTTAATTGTAAAGCTCCGACACCATACTGTATAGATGGTCTCGCAGTAAGCCTTATGCCTATGGATACAGATGGCGACGATGTGATCGATAATGGTATGATAGAAGTGTGGGCAATCGATTTCGATGCAGGTAGTTTCCACTCTTGCTATGATAATGTAATTCTTTCCTTCTCTGCTGATACAACAGAAAAGTTTAAAGAATTTACTTGTGCCGATCTAGGAACCAATGAAGTAACTATATATGCTACAGTTGTTAATCCTGTAACGGACGAACTGATACAATCCTTCTGTGTAACATCAATCGAAGTTCAGGATAATAGTAATGCTTGTACTGATGCAGTTGAAGAAGAATCCATGGCTGCTATACAGGGTAATGTATATACGGAGATGGATGAGATGATACAAGGCGTCAAGGTTACCTTAGATGGAACAGAAGTCGATTCAGAAACTACAGGAGTAGACGGAGGATACGCTTTTCCAGAAATGGCTGTAGGCGGATCTTATTCTGTAGTACCTGCTAAAGAAGATGAAGCAATCAATGGTGTTTCTACACTTGATTTAGTATTGATTCAGAGACATATTCTAGGCATACAAGAGCTGGATTCACCATATAAGATGATAGCTTCAGATGTGAACATAGATGGAAAAATATCGGCAACAGATTTACTCGATCTTAGAAAAGTAATTTTAGGAAAGAAGGATGAATTCGCAGGTAATAAGGAGTGGAGATTTGTTGATAACGACTATACTTTCGATGATCTTGCTACAGCAGCATCAGAAGCATTTCCTGAAAATTATGACATAACCTCACTTTCTGAGGATATGACCATAGACTTCACAGGTGTTAAAATAGGAGATGTTAACAATACAGCTGAAGTCAATAGAGCTCAAGCGCCTACGACAAGATCAAGAGAATCCATGTCATTACTGGTATCTGATAATTCACTTACAGAAGGCCAGATCTATTCTGTTATAATACGAGCAGGAAAAGATATTGATTTAATAGGGATGCAGACAGCTTTAATCTTTGATCCAGAATCTGTCGAAGTTCTTGAAATCAATGGTCTAGAACTTGAATTAGGAGCGGAGGACATCAACTACAATGAGCTTGAATCTGGAACATTGCCATTTATCTGGTCACAACCAGAAGGTCAGGAACTACAGATCGGCCAAGATCTCGTAGAGGTTATTGTTTCTGCACATAAAGCAGTGAAAATCTCTGATGTAATAAGCCTTGGTACAAGAAATATGAGCGCAGAAGCGTATGATAGAGCAGAGAATATTCTAGAATTAAATCTGACTATAGAAGGAGATGACAAGCCAGAATTTAGTCTGACACAGAATAGACCTAATCCATTCATTGAGACTACTTCTGTGTCTTTCCATCTGCCATCAGATATGTCAGCAACATTCTCTTTATATAATGTATCAGGAAAGCTGATTAAAAGAGTAAAGAAAGATTATAACAAAGGGATGAATACGCTTGAAATCAAGCGATCAGACCTGGACAAAGCTGGAATATATTACTACCAGATTGAAGCTGGAAGCTTTACCGCTTCTAAGAAAATGGTACTGCTTAATTAGTAGTATATATCCACTAAGATATTACTGTTTTTGGGATGGGACCCCGCTATGAATTTTCATAGGGGGTCTTTTTTTATTCCTAACTTCCTAGAAGGGTACAATAAGAACAGCTGCATAAAATGAATTATAATTAAAGTTTAGCAGTTAAGTAACTGAAAAGAAAAATATAACTTTATATGCGAGGCAGGATAATGGGTATTGATTACGGTAAGAAAAGGGTAGGCATAGCAGCGACCGATCCACTGCAGATTATTGTATCCGCCGTTGATACCGTAGAGACTGGTTCTTTTGAAGATTACCTGGCATCCTATATTAAAGCAGAACCGGTTGTAAAAATTGTATTTGGGTTTCCGTATAGATCCGGGAATAAGGTTTCAGAAAACGGCATTGCAATTGAGAAGGTTACCACACATTTGCGTAAGCGATACCCAGATATTCCTATAGAGCTGGTGGATGAATCTTATACTTCTCGCGATGCTATGCAAGTGCTTATACAATCTGGTGTAAAACAAAAAAAAAGAAGAGATAAGAAATTATTGGATAAAATGAGTGCTGTGTTAATTTTGCAGAAATTTTTAGGACACATATGATACTACCTATATATGCTTATGGTCAGCCTGTTCTCAAGAAGATAGCTGATGAAATCGATGAAAATTATGAAGGTCTAGACCAGCTGCTGTCTGATATGTGGGAGACCATGTATCATGCTAGTGGAGTAGGGCTTGCTGCACCACAGATAGGTAGACCGATTAGAATCTTTATGGTTGATACCTCACAACTCGATGAAGAGGGAAAAGAACCTAGGGGAATTAAGAAGGTGTTTATTAATGCCGAAATTCTAGAAGAAGACGGTGAAGAATGGGCCTATGAAGAAGGATGCTTGTCGATTCCATATGTCAGAGGAGATGTCAATCGTAAGGAGCGCATCAAGATTGTATATGAAGATGAAAATTTCGTTGAGCACGAAGAAATATACGATGGTGTGAACGCACGGGTTATTCAGCACGAATATGATCATATAGAAGGAAAGCTATTCACTGAGAAGCTTAAGCCACTGAAGAAAAAACTCATCAAGCGGAAACTAGAAAACATCAGAAAAGGCAATGTTAATGCCGATTATAGATTAAAATTCATGTAAAAATCGGATTTATTTTCTGCCGAAGTCTGCTGGTATCTCACCCCATTCTTCTGTATTCCACTTTACGATAGGATTCCGATGGGTATTGGATTTGAGCCATTTTTCTGCTCGTGAGATTAGATCGAAGATCTGTTGGTTGCGAGGTGTCTGCTTGAGGGTGGTTTTAACCTTCATTTTTCTTACCCACGCCATACCTGTTCTGCTGTCTGTATAGATGCTTGTATGTTCGTTTTTCATTTTTTGAAATCTAGCAAGCGCGTGGACTAGGGCGAGAAATTCTCCTATGTTATTCGTTCCATCTTCCATCGGACCGACATGAAACAACTGACTACCTGAGAAGGTCTCTACACCTTGATATTCCATAAGACCTGGATTTCCTGCACATGCCGCATCTACAGATATACTGTCTCTAATAATAGCCTTATTAAATTCTATTGAAAGAGTCGGTTTTTTCTTGCCTGAGGACTTTTTCCCGTATTGTATAGAAGAACCTGTAGAAAAAGCCTCTTCTGCATCTGTTCTAGATTTAAAGGATTTATATTCTGCACCAGGATAACCTTTTATCTGAAGTTGTGCTTCTGACCAACTTTCATAAATCCCTGGATCATACCCCTTCC
>CALIQO010000159.1 GCA_938044055.1 uncultured Saprospiraceae bacterium | reverse complement strand
ATAGAGCTTTTCTCCTATTTAAAAGATCGACCTGAAGTTGTAAGAAAGGTTGCTAGAGAGGGAAGGACTAGATACGATGTATTTCCAGAAAGTTTGAAACCTTATATTCGTACCTGGGGCGATGATCCATGGTATTATGACTTAAGAGAGGAAGTAGATAGGGAAGAAGACGGATATTTCGTTTTTGAGGAAGACGGGGTTTCAGTTCCTATATGGAAGAAGGATGCTTACACAGGAGAAACTGTATTGCTGACATCAGGTAAGAATACATCACTGGCTTTCTATACGGCTCAAGAGTTCAGATCTTATAAGAAAGGAATCACCATCGGAGAAGAAACAGGTGGAAGTATACGTGGGATCAATGGAGGTCAGATTCTTTTTGTTACGCTTCCTGTTTCTGGTATTGTTATTAATACGCCAGTGATGGGCAGTTTTTCACTAGAACAATCTGACGATATGGGCATTGTTCCCGATGTAACCGTTGACCTGACAGTCGAGGATATGATAAACAGCAGAGACATAGCGCTTGAGAAAGGGCTAGCACATCTTCGTATGCGATAATATCGGATCACTTTATTTCTTGGATAAATTGTACAAGCTCTGACCTGCTTCTGATCTGAAGTTTAGAGTAAATTTTACTGAAATGTGTTTTTACAGTGTTCAATGAAATATTTAATTGTTTTGCAATTTCAGAATTTTTAGACCCGGTCCACATTTCACATATAATATTGTATTCTGCAGGAGTAATATTCTTAAGCAGGGTATGATTGATTTTATTCAATGAAGGCATTCTGTTTTTTTTCATGCCGAACTTTTGCATGAGGGCCATCTTGACCATCGGTGCAAGGTCTCTTTCTCTGAAAGGCTTGATCAGATACCCACTTGGGAATGTCTCTGCAGCTTTATTGATTGTGAGTTCATCAGAATGAGAAGTAAGAAAAATAAAAGGTATTCCATATTCATCATCGATGATTCTTGCAAGATCTATTCCTGTCATATCTCCACTTAGGCTGATGTCTAGCATGACAAGCTCTAACGCATTTTCTTTTAGATATGTCAATCCTTTTTCTGCCGTATAACATACTGCAGCAATATTGAAACCATGGCTCTCAAGATTGAACGCAATGTCATAGGCGATGGTAGGCTCATCTTCTACAATAAGAATACGGGCAGAGTTTATTTTAGATGTTTTAGGGCCATTAACCATTATGGCAACTGTTTTTCCAGTGCTAAATGTATTTTTTTTCTAGCAAGAATCCATCACCCCAAAGTATGATAATTTATGTAGGAAGAAATTGACTTATTTTTTCAAAAAACGCAGAGACTTCTCCATCGTTCTTAAGAATTACAGTATCAACATTGTCTTTATAGGTATTTAATATTTTCAGGATAGAAGGTCGTCGAATCAGATTAAATACAGCCACATAATGCATAAAATTCCAATCCCATCTTTCTCTACAACCTTCTGGCATATCTGGTCTGACGGTTCCTTTATATTTCCATATCCGCTTACTGACTCTGTATATACAGCTCATCGTTGCATAATCTAGAAACACAATGGCATCGGCTTTTTGTAATCTGATATCAAGTGAACTGCCATAGTTGCCATCCATAATCCACTTTTCTTGTAGACTCAATTGTCTTACTTTTTCATGCCACACTTCTTTCTCGGGTTCATTCCAGTCTGGTTGCCAGTATTCTTGATCAAGATGAATAATGGGTAAGGGAATTATCTGGGCTAGCCTTCCGGCAAATGTAGATTTTCCAGCACCACAACAGCCGATTACCATAACGCGATTCCAGCCAGTATAATCCATGTTCTCTGTAGTTAATCTTGAAGAAGAACAATATCAGAAAAAGAAATCATTATACGATTCTAATTATCTGATTCCCATATAAACTTCCCATTGTCGTGAAAGCCATCACAATCTGTGCCCGTAAAATTGATAACCAATCTGTTTATTGATTCATCGATGGCACCGTCTCCTTCATAGGTGCCAGGACAGCCTCCTTTATAATCTGGCGCATTCTGCAGATAGGTAAAACTTATAACATTGTTAGCTCCATCTGTTTCGAATCGGATGGTGCCATCATTTAAGCCCCCATATCCAGGTGTATAAGCCGTGTTGGTGCCAGCTCTGACGTACATACTTCCCGTATATTTGTTACCCCCTGAACTATTGATAATCGCGGAAACAGATATGGAAGGAAATAAACTATCTGACCACCTGCCCAGCCACTTTCCTTCATACGAAAATGGGATGATTTCTTCTTCCATAGGTTCTTCTTCTGAACAACCAGTTACGAAAATAAATAGGCCTATAAGCAAAAAAAAAAGTAAGTTTTTCATACAATGAATCTGTTTAGCTCTGAATCACATCGAAACATCCTGCATGTTAGCTATTTCTTCTTGTTGGACCTCAAGTAATCTTAGGTAAACCATCATATTGTCTTCTTGAATAATTACGAGCATAAAGATTGTGAGAAGTAAATCTCAAATATTTTCAATTGACGAGATAACCAGAAACCTTTCTTGTGTAAGCAGCATTTTGATTAAATCTTCCATTATAAAATAAAAGTAATCTTCCTTCTTTTGGTTTTAGTAATAATAAAGGTATCACTGTGATTATTGATAATTATAAGGACGTTGCTTTGCTTCTAAAAGTCATCCAGAATAATATAGACACGCATATTCCAAAAATGCAAGGAAAGAACCATATTTTAATCCAATCGTGTTGGCCATTTGCGTAAGCGAAAAACTG
>CALIQO010000158.1 GCA_938044055.1 uncultured Saprospiraceae bacterium | reverse complement strand
AGTGGACAAGAGTAGGCTTGTAGAATCAGTCCGAGCCACTAAGATTTCGATTAAATGTAAGAACCCCATTCATTTCCATGTAGATGGAGAAGCTATAGCGCCTACAGATAGGTATGATTTCGAAATGAATTCTAAATCCTTGAACGTAATTTCTGGGGCTAAATCAAGCTAGGTACTAGTTGTTTACCACAGGAAGAGAAAGATATCCTTTATACAGAGAGTCTTCCTCCCAGACATGATCTTTATAATTATTAAGTTCATTGTAAATCGTATCTCTTTCTATGGGTTCTCTACCTACACGTCTAATCATGTTAACTAATTCCCGCGTGCTGAGATTAGGATTCTGTTCTTCAGATCCTGCCATAGAGTATATCTTAGTAGTGTCATCGATTGTACCATCTAGATCGTCCACACCATAAGCAAGAGATAACTGTGCCGTCTCCCTTCCAATCATAGGCCAGTAAGCTTTTACATGATCGAAGTTATCCATGAATATTCTTGCTGCCGCATAATTCTTAAGATCTTCTATTATTGTTGTTTCAGGAAGGTGCGACATCTGATTGCCTTGATTTCTAAATTTCAGCGGTATAAATGTCTGAAATCCTCCTGTTTCATCCTGCAACTGTCTTAGTAAATCCATGTGATGAATTCTATGGTGGTATTTTTCAATATGCCCATAGAGCATTGTGGCATTGGATCGATGACCCAGCTTGTGCCAGATCCTATGTATATCTAGCCATTGTTCTCCAGAACACTTCCCTCCTGCAATCTGATCTCTGATCTCAGGATGGAAAATTTCAGCTCCACCTCCAGGCATCGAATCTAAGCCTGCCGCCTTCATCCGCTCCATTCCTTCTTGATAAGAAATCTTGGCTTTCTTAAATATGTAATGATATTCTACAGGGGTCAGTGCCTTGATATGGAGTTCAGGTCGGTGATTTTTTATAGCCTTAAATAGTTCTTCATAGAAAGCAACATCGTATTGCGGAAGTACACCTCCCACAATGTGAACCTCAGTAACTGGCTTCCCATCGTAAGATCGGACGATTTCCATTATCTCATCTATAGAATATTCCCACCCATCTTCTCGCTGTTTAATCAGCCTACTATAGGAACAGAATGTACAGGTGTACAAGCAGACATTAGTCGGTTCTACATGGAAATTCCTATTAAAGTACGTTTTATGACCGTGCTTTTTTTCTCGAATCCCATTGGCCATAATGGCTAGTTCGCTTAACGCAAATGTTTCATAGAGTTGAACCCCTTCATCTACTGAAAGTCGGGTTCCAGTTCTAACCTTCTCTACGATCGATTTCTTAACATCCGTATCCGTCGAAATCAAATTAAAATTTAAATCACTCATAGTCCATGTTGTCTTACTACACAAAGATAACAGTAACACAGCGAAAGAGATCACTAATTAAGGCATTAAGAATCTATAATCACGCAATAAGCACTTATTCTATATTGACTGGGATGCAATTAAGTATATTCGCATTATGCTTTCCATCTTGATTCCTATATACAATTACAATGTTGTGAAACTCGTCACAACCGTGATTGAACAATGCGAAAAAGAAAATATCAACTATGAGGTTATCTGCATAGATGATAAGTCTACTCCTAAATGGTTAAAAGCCAATGAAGAACTAACACAAAAATTTAAAGTCAATTACATACAGCTATCGGAAAATCTAGGTCGCTCAAGAATCAGAAATTGGATGGTTAAGTTATCCAGTAAGGAATATGTACTTTTCTTAGATGCCGATAGCGATATTATCCATGATTCTTTTATTAAAACATACATTGAATATATTAAAGAAAAGGGACCAGATGTAGTCTGTGGGGGCCGCATTTATTCTGATAAGCAACCAAGGACCTTAGATAAAATGATTCACTGGTCTTATGGCCATCAATATGAGTCTAAAAATGCAGAATATCGCAATACGAAACCGAGCAGATTTTTTCACTCCAACAATTTTATCTGCCACAGTAGCATCGTTGCGAAATATCCATTTGACGAAAGTCTGACCAGCTATGGTTATGAAGATTTACTCTGGGGGCATATTATAAGACAGAATGGATATACCATCGACCACATTGATAATTCTATCATCCATAAAGGCATCGAAAGAAATGAAGCCTTCCTCACTAAAACAGAAGAAGCGATTGACAATCTTGTACGAATCGAATCCACCATGGATATCGTCTTAACACGGTTACAAGAAGTCGGAAATAAATTAAGAAAATTACATCTGGATACGGTTTTTCTGTATATGTCTAAAGGCAATTTCAAGGTATGGAAACAGACGCTTCTGGACGGAAAATGGAGTGGAAGAAAATTTCAATTGTGGAAGTTATATCATTACCTAAACAAAAGAAAGACCCCTTAAAGAGGTCCTTCTAAATTGCTGCACTATTAGAGAGATACTAATAATCTAGTAACTACATGTGTGGTACATTGTTCATGTGGGGACATTTTTTTAATGAATTTTAAGAAAATTTCACCATGATTATGGTCATTTCCCGTCTCAACTCACCCTCACATCCCTCCTACATTGTTGATTTACAACAGGTTAATACCTTTCAAAGGTATACATTTAATAATTCTACCGAATTTTTCTGCACTTAGAGTTTATTTTTTTAAACGAATAATTTTGATAATTTTAATCCGTCGTGAAGACAGTTGACGAATAATAATTTTTTTAGGATAAAACGCTTTTTATGAATATGTACCTAAGGAAAATGCTTTTTAGCATTTTAGCCATTTTACCTTTATGTTTCGGATTGCAAGCTCAGAACACTGTGTCTGGTACAATCTACGATGGAGAAACAGGTGAGACCCTTATCGGGGTCAACATCACCATTAAAGGAACAGTAAAAGGAACCATTACAGACTTG
>CALIQO010000157.1 GCA_938044055.1 uncultured Saprospiraceae bacterium | reverse complement strand
AATGTTGCTGATGCTTTAAAGATGTTTCCGGCTGATCAGATAAAAAAGGTTGAAGTAATTACTGCTCCTGGAGCTAAGTATGACGGTGAAGGTAGTGGAGGAATTATCAACATAATAACTAAGGGTAAAAATATAGAAGGGATTGCAGGAAGTATCAATACCTCTATAGGGAACAGAATAAGCAATGCTAATGCAAGCTTAAATGTAGGAAAAGGGAGATTCGGTTTTACAACGAAAGGTGGATTGTTCTGGTCATTGCCTCAAGATGCAACCAATTCATTTTCAAGAACCAATCTTGCTGATAACAGTACCGTATATGATTATAGTGGAGTAACGAATACAGAGAGACTCGGATTCAATGGTTCTGCTAATGCGTTTTATGATTTTAATGCCTTCAATGCTCTGAATAGTACAATAACATTTCGAGGTTTTGGATTTGATCGTGATGGAGATAATACGGGGAACTTAGTAGGTCAGACTTTCGATAGACTCAGTGTAGGAAACACCTTGTCTAGTGGATACGACTGGAATACTGATTTTACTAGGAAATATGAAGACAACGACACAAGAGAATTTACAGTAGCACTGCAGGTTTCTGGTAACATCCAGAACCAAGAAAGTACAATTACAGAAACAGGATTTCTTACCCGTTCAGAAGATATTATTAACGATGCTAATAATCTAGAAATGACGGGTCAAGTGGATTATGTCCACCCAGTAGGAAAAGGGAATAAACTAGAAATGGGTGTAAAGTCAGTTATCAGAAACATAGATAGTGATTCTAGGTATTCTGTTCAGACTTCTCAATCTAATATCTTCTTGTATGATCAAGATGTATATGCTGGGTACTTGTCTTATAATTTCTTTTTTAAGAAATTGAATATCGTAACAGGATTAAGATATGAAAGGACTCAGATAGGTGGAGATGGAGATCAAGAAATACAAGAATTTGCAAATGGGTATTCTAACTTTCTTCCGAATATTGCCATTTCTAAATCCTTTAAAGGATTCAGAACCTTGAAAGTGTCCTATAGTAAAAGGATTCAGAGACCAAGCTTAGCTTTTATCAATCCATTCTTAAACAATACAGATATCGCTAATTTATCTCAAGGCAATCCTTTCCTTGATCCAGAGCTTACCGATCAGATAGAAGTAGGTTATAACACCAATATTCTGGGATTCACCATATTTGGAAGTACATACTATAAAAGAAATAGAAGTCTTATAGAACCGATAACATCTTCATCAGATAATGGAGCGGCGATCACAAATTTTTTCAATGTAGGCACCAATAACTCTATAGGCGTTAATTTCTTCTCATCTAAAAATATAGGCCGGTTTACATTAAGAGGCGGAGGAGACGTATACACTTATAATGCAGATGGAATTATCAATGGAGTAGAAATCTCTAACAGTGCACTCTCGTATCGATTGTTTACCAATGGTGAACTGAGTATTACAGGAACGATAAAAGCTGATTTTTTCGGATTCTTCCAAGCGCCTAGATTTACACTACAGGGAGAGCAAGCAAGTTTTTCCATATTCGGAATAGGGTTTAGAAAGGATTTCAAAAACTCTAGTATAGGCTTAAGAATTATTGAGCCATTTGCTGAATTTAAGAGTTTCGATTCTGATATAACCAATGAAGCTGCTGGTTTCCGTCAAGTATCATCATTCAAACTTCCGTTTCGTTCTATCGGAATAAACTTTAGATATAAGTTTGGGAAAGTAGACTTTAAAGAAAGAAAGAGTAAGATTAAGAACTCTGACCTTAAGCAAGGTGAAGGCGGTGCAGGACAACAAGGCGGCGGACAACAAGGTGGCGGTCAGCAAGGATAAAAAGACATAAATAGTTTTATAGAGTTAATAAAAAACGGGAATCTGATTCATCAGATTCCCGTTTTTTTATTTACTGAAAGTTGAAATTGGTTTTGATTGCAATTAGCAGAACTACAGTATTTTATATTAAAAAATTGATTTGGGGTTGATATATTCTATTGATTTATTTAACTTTGAGTATAATAATTGACTAAAACATATCCCTATGAGTAATCTAGTTGAAGAAAAGGCAGTGTTGCAAGGTGCCGAATTCATTGTAAAGGAGTCTTCTAAAGACGGCCTGTATGTACCAGAAATGGCTGATGAAGAGCAATTGATGATAAGAGACATGGTCCGCACATTTGTGAAAACGGAAGTATGGCCCATTATAGATAAGATAGAAAAACAAGAAGGGAATACGGTTCCTGATCTTGTCGAGAAGATGGGAGAGCTGGGATTACTAGGGGCACATATGCCGGAACAGTATAACGGCATGGACCTCGATTTCATTACCAATACTTTTATAGGAGAAGACATAGGACCTGCAGGATCCGTTTCTGTGAGCTTCAATGCACATACAGGAATAGGCATGCTGCCGATACTGTATTTCGGTACAGATGAGCAGAAAGAAAAATACCTACCTAGATTGGCAACAGGAGAATTGAAAGCTTGTTATTGCTTAACTGAACCTTCATCGGGATCAGATGCTTTATCGGCTAAAAGCACGGCCGTGCTTTCTGAAGATGGCAAGCACTATATTCTTAATGGTCAGAAAATGTGGATTACGAATGCTGGATTCGCAGATATCTTTACTGTATTCGTACAAGTAGACGGAGATAAATTTACAGGATTTATTCTTGAGAAAGGAATGGAAGGATTAAGTCTAGGGGAAGAAGAAAAAAAACTGGGTATAAAAGGCTCTTCTACAAGGTTGGTTTTTATGGAAAACGTAAAAGTACCTGTAGACAATGTTCTTGGAGAAATAGGAAAGGGCCATCACATAGCATTTAATGTCCTTAATACGGGAAGATTTAAGTTAGGAGCATCATGTCTGGGAGGATGCAAGCAAGTTACAGATGCCTCTATCAAGTATGCCAATGAGCGCACACAATTTAATACACCAATTTCAACATTTGGAGCAATTCAATCTAAGATCGCTGAACAGACGATTCAGACATTCGTGACAGAGAGTGCAACATATAGATGTGCAGATCTAATCAATGATAAGATTAAAAGCTTGAAGGAAGAAGGTGTAGGGTATGCTGAATCTAAGCTTAAAGCTGCAGAAGAATATGCCCTAGAATGTTCCTTGATTAAAATTCAAGGTTCAGAAGCTTTAGACTATTGTGTAGATG
Source organism: uncultured Saprospiraceae bacterium (assembly GCA_938044055.1). Taxonomy (GTDB): domain Bacteria; phylum Bacteroidota; class Bacteroidia; order Chitinophagales; family Saprospiraceae; genus JABDLO01. The sequence goes on along the minus strand of CALIQO010000157.1, from coordinate 7,298 downwards.
AGGCTGTACAGATCCATGGGGGAATGGGATATTCTGAAGAAGGTATGGTTGCGAGAGCATATAGAGATAGCCGTATCAACAGGATTTTCGAGGGGACGAATGAAATAAATAGAATGGTTGTAATGAGCACCATCTTTAAAAGAGCTATGAAAGGCCAACTAGATATTGCTACCCCAGCTATGACAGTTCAACAAGAACTTATGAATGGCACCATCCCTCAGGTAACAGACAAGGGAGTATACAATGATGTATATCAAGCTCTCAGCAATCACAAAAAAGTGTTGCATATGCTTCTGGGCACGATAGGCAAAGAAGCCATGTCAGGTAACCTAAATCTTAAAACGGAGCAAGAATTGTTGATGACAGTTTCGGACATCGTTCTTGCTATATTTAACCTGGAATCAACCATCCTGAGGGTCGATAAGTTATCATCCATCGATACAGATGTAGACCAAGAAGTATATGACTCAATTCTTAGATGCTATGCATATGAAGCGAATCATACGATATATAAGAAAGCAATGGATGCAATCGGAATCTTCGTAACTGATGATCTTATTCCGATGTATGTGAAAGGCATTAAGTCATTAACTAAATTCCCTATTCAGAATATCAGAAATCTAAAAAGAACAATAGCCGCAACCCTTATAAAAGAAGACGCATACGTGCTATAGTCCTCAACCCATACCTTAGGTATTAAAAATAAATCAGGGTGCCGATCCTACATGGAATTGCACCCTGATTTATTTTTATAATCTATCTAGACTTAAAAAGGTGATCGTTTAACAACAATTAAGGAATATGAAATTGTAAGTGGATGAAAATCTAAAGCTAGATTTTTTTCTTGAAGCCTATATTCATTCCGATACTGTGAAGTCGGTCATTGTTAGGCCCGATGCCTGCTAGTCCGATATGCTTGTTATAGTATAAGGCGGTAAACATAGAAGTAGATTCAGATAATTTACTCTCTATTCCTAAAGAAAAATCTACAGTTAGAAATAAGTTATCATGTATCTCTCCACCTTCAAATGCACCAGAAGTATAGTTCAATGAAGAATTTCTAGCAACACTTGAAAATTCTGATGGACGCTGGATAGGAACACCGTTCTGTTCTATCTGATAATCTGTAAATGTTACCACATTAAAACTAGAACCTGCAGAAGCATATAAGTTCCAAGATTTATTCTTTAAAGCTATATACCTAATGCTGAAAGGTATACGCAATACGTCGAACGATATATAATTGAGACTTGAGCTCGTATATCCTTCGCTGAAATTCCCACTTACTTCATTGTATATTCTAGGTTGGTAAGATTTTTTACCGTAAAACAATCCTGTCTCTAAACCGATTCTGTTTTTTTCATAGCCATATACAACTCCTAGATCCATTCCTAGGGCATCTGTATTATAAGCATCTAAGTTGTTGATATAATCAATAGGTGATGAAACCAGATTGACAGTAGGGTTGAGAGTAAGGCCTAGGTAATTGTCACCTCCATTGTCGTCTTCATCTATCATAGGAGTAACGAGTCCTTTAACGCGATATATATCCATCTTAGGCCCATCAAGGAGTGCTACAGAATTCTCAAGGGAATTAACGGCAATAAATCTAGAAGATTTTATTGTTTTATCTGCTGCATGACCAGTCATTATAGAAGCAGATGAATTCTTTACTGTAACCCTCAGACTTCTATTGATAACCGGGATAAATCGGAAATCTGTTTCTGAGAATATTGTTCTTGAAGGTGGGTTAATCGATAAGGTAGATTTCTTTTCAATTTTCTTTTCAGAAAACCTACTAGTAGAAGCATCTTCTATTAATATTGGTTTCTGTTTAGTCAGTGATGCAACATCATCCTTAGTAGCATATGCATAATCACGGTTCTTTAGCGCTTCAGGCGGCAAGTCGTGGAAGATATTAAGGAAGGTGAATAAGATTAAAAATACGATGGCACATTCTGCAATCTTAGAAAAATATACATTAGTCTTAATAAACTCTTCTCTTTCTAATCTCTTTTTAAGCAATACCCAGTGAGCTGAGTTAAATGGAGTCTTTAGAGCCTGGATCTTCTCAGATAAACTAGAATCGAAAGCATCATCCTCATCACCTAGACTATCACTATAAATGGCTTCGAATGCATTCCAGTCAGAACCTGTGGATGCTGGGACAGCAATATCAGATAGTTTACTCTTAATATAAGAATCAAAGTCCGAAACTACACCACCATCAATATCTGGAGCATTTAATTCAGCTGAATACTGCTCATAGAAAGTATTCCAGTCACTAGGTGTATCCATGCGACTGACCTCTTCTAATTTAGACTTAATTATATGATCAAAACCTCTTTCTTCCATGCTTCACTTGTAGAATCTGCTTTAATTTATTTCTAGCTTTAACAAGATTAGAGCGCGATGTGCTCTCCGTAATACCTAAAATATTTGCAATTTCCTTATGTGCAAATCCTTCGATTACGTACAAGTTAAAGACTGATCTATATGCAGGCGTCAACAATTGAAGGGATTCTAGAATTTCCTGTGCACTTAAAGCACTGATAACATCTGGGTCTGATGATTTCACCGTGTAGGCTGTATCTAAGTTTTCTACCCTTCTTCTAGATTGTTTTCTATAATGATCAATAGCTGTATTGATCATTATTCTTCTAATCCAAGAAGAAAGAGAAGTTCCAGGCTGATACTTATGTATGTGCCTGAAAACTTTAATAAAACCTTCATGTAAAATATCTAGTGCATCATCATGCCCATTAGCATACCGCAGACATACTGGAAGCATCATGCTATAATGCTCTTCATACAATAGCTTCTGGCCCCACTTTTCCTTGCGCATACACGCTTGGATGTAGTCCTTTTCACCACCTTTTGAAAGATCTAATGCGATATTCATAACAGAAAATTACAAGATTCGCTTCACATTTCGAAGCCGAACATGTATTTATAACGACTTTAACGGAAAATAGCTGCTTTTCGTAATTAGAAGTTAAATCTGGAATGGACAAGCAGCGAGGCTCTTAAGGTCAACTATTTATAGGGCCCCTGCTCCTTGGAGAGAAAAAAACCAGGCACAAGAATCAAGAGACCTACTAGTGCAAAAAAAGCCAAGTGTGGATTAAAAAATGGTTTGAAAGCGCCCCATGTTCCGAATAAGACAAGACCACTTCCTAGTGACAGCGCTTGTTTCCTGACATACCTTAGATTCTTCCTAGCAGAAACAGCAATGAACATTCCCCATATACCTAGCAGGGCCATCGATATAGAAAGAAAATTCCAAATCCACTGAACAGAATCAATTACTTCAGTGCTGGTATTGGTTGCTAGTAGCTTGTTGCCTAGCATTTTATTACCCATAAACCAGTGTACAGGAGAAGCAATTAATAGCAAGCTTCCTCCTACTAGAATAAAAGCAGCTAGTGTGGTATTGCGCATAACCACAAAGGTAATATCTAAATTTTTAATAAATCACTCCACAGCTGAATTAGATAGATTTTAAATAAATGATAAAGCATAACGCGACCATAACAATGTGTGTAACAAGAGGCCCGATATGATTAATAACACCTGATTGTAGCATGCCGTATAGATGAAATGAAATAAAAACATGGAAGCCCAGTACAGAAAGAGCAGAATACTTAATTAGTTTTTCATCCTGTCCGAACCGATATATAATAAGACATATCAACCCGTATAGAAAGGCTATTATGCCATACATCTTCGACAAATTGACATCTACGGTGTCGTATTCTGAATTTAAGAATAACAGTTGTGGGAATACGATTAATGAAATCCCCCCTGTGATTTCTAGGATCGAGTTTATAATTAATATTCTTTTCATCATTCAGAAATTAATTTCGATTTGCAAGTTAATGTCCTAAAAATGAAAATAAACATCAATTTTTAATGCTTACCTTTGTCTCTTTCCGCATGTGCATGCAAAAGTTTTAAAAATATCTATGAAAGATTCTAAAAGAGCTATAAAAGAAGCCAATATTATCGAAGCGGCAGAAAGGGTTTTTGCAGTAGTTGGCTTCAAAAATGCGAAAATGGAAGATATTGCTGCTGAAGCAGGGATAACTAAAGTCACCTTATATTCCTACTTCCAGAGTAAGGAGAATCTCTATCTCGCCATAACGTATAAGTCCTTACAATTGCTTATAGATGAATTTTATAGGGTAATTGAAAAAAATAAGACAGCCCCAGGATTGGATTCAAGTATAGCTGTACTTGAATCGTTTATGAATTTCTGTGAGGACAACTATTTATATTCTGAGGTCTTGCTTGACTACTTCGCCATGATACGATCTACTTCTGGTGGTATGGATGAAACCAAGCTTACAGAAGCAACTAAGGAGAGCATCTATTACATGAAGTTACAAGGTATCCAGAACCTTCCTTTTAAGTTGACAGCAAGAGAGATTGAAAGAGGGCAGAAGGATGGAAGTGTGCTCAATAGGATCGATCCTATGTTCCAGACACTATTTGGGTGGTCAATGTCTATAGGTTATGTCAAGCTTATCGCTGCATCAGGAGAATCTCCAGCTCCATTATTTAATGTAGGATTGACTAACTTAAAAGATTTCAACCTAAACCTTGCATCTCACTTATTGAGTAATAATATGATGCAGGACCAACTTGAAAACAACAACCTATCATAGTTTAGTCTTGCTTACTCATCCCGATTAAACCTTCTTAAGTTTTTTCTGTCCTAACATAAAGAAATAACTTATCGCAATATGAAGAACATATTCCTAGTGCTATTCCTTGCCTCCACTGCAAGCCTCTCTGCACAATTCAATCAAGGAGAAATCCTCTATGAATCTAAACTCAATGTCCATAAGAACCTTCCTCCTGAGATGGAAGCCATGAAAGACAGAATTCCTGAGTATAGAACCTCTAACCATATATTGCTTTTTAATCAGGAAGTTTCTATGTATAGCAATAAGCCTCGTGAGCAAAAAGAAGAAAACAATGAATTCAGAAGAAGGAGGAGAAGAGGGAATCAAGAAAATGATAAAGTATTTCATTCCATTTCTACAGGAGAGATGATTGAGAGTAAGGATTTCTTTGGGAAGAAATTTTTAATTAAAGGAGATAAAAAAACGTATAAGTGGCAATTTACTGGAAAGAGTAAACAAGTCGGAGATTACCTATGTCAACAAGCTGTGCATAAGGATAGTACCAGTAACATAGAGGTGTGGTTTACACCGATGATTCCAGTAGCTACAGGACCTGAAGATTTTTCAGGACTTCCTGGCCTCATACTACATGTAGATATAGATGATGGTACTAGAGTAATATCAGCAGCTAATATTATAAGTAAGGAGCTTGTAGAAAACGCCATCGAAAAACCTACAGAAGGGAAAGAAATCACTAGAGAAGAATTCAGAACCTTATCTAAGGAGAAACGGAAAGAGATGAAAGAACTGTATGGAGATAGAGGTTCGAGGTTTGGAAAACGAAGGAGAGGTGGAGAATAATAACAAGATTATTAACCACGCAAGAATTCTTCTTTTATCATTAATCACCTGTTGTACATTTAGCCTTTACGGGCAGAAGATAGATGTAATAGGTGAGATTTATGATAAAGACGGTACAGAACTCGTAAGTGCTACGGTCGTAGCTATATACAAAGCAGATTCCACGATGGCTGGTTTTTCTCTGACCAATGGTCAAGGAAAATTTAAGATATCTGGATTGCAAGAAGGAAAATACGATATACAGATTTCCTACCTAGGCTACAATCAGAAAATATACCCTATAACACTGACCAGCGATAAGCAGTTGTACGACATGAAGAGGGTAGTGTTGACTCAAGCAGACAATGAACTAGATGAAGTAGTCATAGAAGGAGAATCGGTACCTATAGTAGTCAAGAAAGATACACTAGAGTACAATGCTGCTGCTTTCGAACCACAACCTAACGAAGTCGTAGAAGACCTATTGCGTAAAATGCCAGGGGTAGAAATAGAAGATGATGGCACCGTCATAGCGCAGGGAGAAGAAGTGGAGCGGGTAACTGTTGATGGGAAAGAATTTTTCGGTAATGATCCTAAGATTGCAACCAAGAACCTTCCTGCAGAAGCCATAGATAAGGTTCAGTTTTTCGACCAGAAATCTGATATGGCAGAATTTACGGGAGTAGATGATGGCGAGAGAACGAAAACCATGAATCTAGAGTTGAAGGAGTCACACAAGAATGGATACTTCGGTAATATAGGTGCTTCCTATGGTACCTCTTCGAGATACGAAAGTACATTGTCGCTTAATAGGTTCAGTCCCCAGACTCAAATGAGCTTTATCGGCAATCTTAATAACATCAATAAGCAGGGTTTCTCTACAGGTGATTATGTAAGCTTTATGAGCAGCATGGGAGGTTTCGGTAGAGGCAGAAATAGTGGCATTTCTGTCAATAATGGATTGAGCAATGGTTTCGTTTCCACCCTTGCAGGAGGGCTTAATCTTAATCATGATCTATCGGCTAAGTCCAAGCTAAGTTTTAATTACTTTATCAATGATGTGGATAACACCACAGATCGTATATCAACTGCTGAGAATGTTATCACTGGAAGATCTACGAGTATTACAGAAGAAGATGGACTACAAGAATCTGGACACATCAACCACAGAGTTGCTTCCAGATATGATTTAGAGATTGATTCTTCTCAGGATATCCGCCTTACGGCAAATGTTAACTTGAACAGAGCTGACCTTACCAGCAGCAATGAAACGATCTTAAGCAGTGGAACTGTAGTAGAGAACCAGGGAATAAGTTCGCTTGAAAATGAAGGCGGTAATCATCGATTAGGAGGTGGAATTCTGTACAGAAAAAAATTCGGGAAAAAGAATCCAAGATCTATTTCGCTTCAGTTAAATTACAATGACCAAGTAAGTGATCTGGAAAACGCACTACTAAGTACCAATGAGTTTTTTCCAGAAGACGAGGCTCGAACATTTACTACGAATATTCTACAAGAGCAGATACAGAATGAAGAACAGAATACCTACCAGGTTAGAGCATCATATGTGCAGCCACTTGCATTCGGAAAGTTTTTAGAATTGAATTATCGGTTTCAGAATATCAATGACGATGTAATCAGAGAAGTCTACGATGATTTATTAGGAGGATTGGTATTGAACTCAGATCTTTCTAATAGCTATGTACGGACTTTCGGTTATCACAGACCTGGTATTGCTTATCATATGAACACCGATAATGCAGACATATCTATAGAAGGGAATCTACAGATAACTAGGTTAGAAGGAGACTTAAGATTATCAGGAACTTC
>CALIQO010000156.1 GCA_938044055.1 uncultured Saprospiraceae bacterium | reverse complement strand
ACACCACCTTCTCCCGTATAGTTTCTATAACTTTTCGCTATCCTTATGGGCTTTTCTTTTTCTATTAAATGAGTAGCTACCGTCACTGGATGTATGGACCTGTAGAGTTGATCGAATTCTATGAGTTTTTCTTTTTTCTTACCGTTAATGTATAATTGAATTCCTCTTGCCTTACTGCTTCCATCATAAGAAAAAGCAACATGTGCCCACTCATCAATATGGATTGAATCCTCTGTTCTTGCATGGATGTAATTATGGGGGAGAGAGTGTATTAGTCGTAGATTAACTCTGTTTTCTTCATCGAGATAAAAGTCCCAGCCTCTCCAGAAATTGTTCTTTTCTCCACTCGTTCCCATAAGAGTCTGAGTCTTAGAAGAATCTCTTTTAGTTGTGTTGATCCACATGGCTCCAGAGAAGGGCTCGTGTGTTTCTAGACATTTTACTTTATGAAAATAAACTTCATCATACTCCCCGGTGAATATCAAGGCAGTGTTGTTTTTTCCTTCTACAACTTCATTGTCATTGCTAGCTCCTTTTACAGAAGGGTAGCCATCTACAACATAATCTTTTATTCTATCTAGTCCTGTATAAGCAATGCGCTTGTCGATTGAAACGGGGGGAGGCAATTGTGAAATAGATGATTTTACTTCTTCTAGTTTTTCTTGGGAATTTATTTCTGAGTCGTAATCATCTATTATGGCATAGAGGCTGGAGGCATGGATCTGAGCTTCTTCTGAAATTATAGGAAGCATCGGGCCATAGTTGCCATCATCGCCCGTCATGCCCAGTTCTTTTACATTATTGAAGAAGGCTGCCATCTGATAAAATTCCTTCTGAGAGATCGGGTCAAACTTATGGTCGTGGCACCTTGCGCATCCTACAGTTAATCCTAGAAACGCTGTCGCAAATGTTTCAGTTCTGTCATATACATAATTCAATCTAAACTCTTCATCTATAGCGCCACCTTCTGCAGTCATTGAATGGTTTCTATTAAAAGCTGTTGCTAGCTTCTGATCAAATGTTGCTTCCGGAATAAGATCTCCCGCAAGCTGCCACGTTACAAATTCATCGTACGGCATATTCTTGATAAAAGCATCGATGACCCAGTCTCTCCATGGCCACATAAATCGAGCTCCATCCGCATGCAAGCCATGAGAATCGGCATAACGAGATACATCCATCCATTCCATGGCCATGCGTTCTGCATACCCCTTAGAGGAAAGCAGTCTGTCGACAACTTTCTCATAAGCATCTTCAGAATCATCGGTGAGATAGTTTTCTATTTCTTCAAGGGTGGGAGGCAAGCCAGTGAGATCCATGGTAACTCTGCGCAGCAATTGTTCCTTAGAAGCTTCAGAAGATTGTTTCATCTCTTCTTGATTTAGCTTTACCATAATGAATGAATCTATAGAATTGTAAGCTGAGAAATCATCGGTACTTTCTGGAATGGAAGGATTGGTTACATTCTGAAAAGCCCAGTGGCCCTCATATTCTGCTCCTTGATCTATCCATTTATATATCAATGCTTTTTCTCTGGAATTGAGGGTAAGGTTGTTTTCTGGTGGAGGCATAATCATATCTGGGTCCTCAGAAAACAATCTCATTATAGCCAGACTCTTACTAGGGTTTCCAGGGACTATTGCTGTTCCATTTTTACTTGGAAGCGGGGAAGTTGCGTTTTCATAATTGTCCAGCCTTAATCCACTTTTGCGGGTATTGGCATCAGGTCCATGGCACGTAAAGCATCTGTCAGATAATATAGGTTGTACATGTTCATTGTAGCCTACCTCCTCAGGAAGGCTTTCATATATGTCTTGGATTTCCTCGGGGATAGATCCACCACAAGAAAAGACAGTCATTAAAAGATAAGAAGCCCATAATAGATTTTTTACTTTCATACTACAGAAGTTGATATCTGTAAGATAGCTTTTCTGCTTCAGACAACTATTATGTAGCGTGAGGTAACATAAGTTATAAATACAATTTAATGTCAAGAGGCCCATGAAAAAATCCCATCGAAATGATTGGTCCCTTCTAAATACCTTTACTCCACAAGCTATAATCTTGTTGCTTTCACAATCGGTTGTATAATAATTAAGACGATATATTTTAACGTAGTGGTTTGTACAGTTAAGGGATTGAGGATCTTGTCCCAGCACATATATTCCAGGTTAACTATTCACGATCATGGATTGTTCCTTCTTTTTCTCGTAAAAAACCACCACGCTTATTTCTGAAAGCAGCAATGATTTCTGAAGCAATAGAGAGCGCTATTTCCTCAGGTGATTCGGCACCTATTTCTAGGCCAGTCGGCGTATATAAGGATGCAAGATCTGTGTCCTTTAAAGCCAGTTCTTTTTTCATTTTAACAAAGCGCTTTTTAGGTCCCAGCATGCCTATATAAGCAGGTTTTTTTTCTATGAACACAGGAAGTAAATTCTTATCATGATTGTAATCATGCGACATGAGGATTATGGCTGTATAATCATTGACAACAAGTTGATGCCCATCTTCGTATTCAAGAACTTTCGAAGCTTTCTTGTATATCTCTTTAGATAGTTTTTTCGATTTCCCTACTACAATACAATTCCATCCCAGTTCAGTGGCTATGCCTAGCATCGCTCGGATGTCATAATTATCTCCTACAATAATTAATTTCGTTTCTGGCCTTATAAATTCAACTAGAATTTTTACAGAGGTTTCGCTATTGTCAAAACTGTAGATTTTAGGTTTTCTGAGTTCTATAACTTCATTAAAACAATCTTCTAAGTCGGTGCTAGAAATTCCACAGAACCCTTCTAGATTTTGGCCAGGATGTACCAGTAGGCTCTTTCCGAGATGATCTTCACCTTCAATAGCTTTTATAAGAATCTGTGGGTGTTCTGTGTCTTTTATAGATCTTAATATTTCTATTTCGTTATGTGGGTCAGAAGGATCAATAGGTGTAAAGAGTACTTCTATCTTACCATTGCAACCTAGTCCGACACCTATCTGGTTATTATCATCTTCCATGGTGTCGTAGACAACTTTAGAAGGTGTATTATTGAATATAGCTTTGAGAGACCTCTTAAGCGCATCACCCTCAAGACAACCGCCACTGATGCCGCCTGTCCATATCCCAGAACTCCTTACAAGCATCCTGGCACCTATCCTACGGTATGAGGACTCTTCTACATTGACGACTGAGGCAAGTGCTACTTTTTCTGTTGCATGATCTATGTTGTCATATTGTATAATGATGTTCCTTATTTCTTTCATCTAATAGAGGGTTATCGACATTGAAGACTTAATATATTAAACCACAATTACTTTAAGTAGTTTAACTATGGATAGTTGATCTGAAGTACATAAATATGGCTAGGAATGTTTATAAAACTGTTTTATGGTTAAATCACTTCTACTAGACAATTAAGGCGATTGTAACAAAA
>CALIQO010000155.1 GCA_938044055.1 uncultured Saprospiraceae bacterium | reverse complement strand
TAATATATCCAAATAAAAATATTCCCGCTCTAGCAAATTCTTGTGTTCCTGTAATTGCTACAGTCAGTTCAGCACCGAATTTAAGTTCCAAATTCGCTTGACCAGTAGCCATCCATTGAGTCTGCAATGCTTCTGCAGGTCTTCTAGTTTCTGATATATTATTTTCAACCACTTGATTGTTTTCATATACAAAATCAATATCATAAGGGCCTGCGACAAAATCATATACAGGAGAAGTCAAAGTACCTTCCACCGCAAGGGCCAACTCAATTTTTGGCTGTAGATATAAAGTCAGACCAGTGGGTCCAAGAACAGCTACAGGGAAATATGGAAAATCTGATTCAATCTTGCCCTCGAGTTTACCAAAGGCTGAAAAACTTACATTGCCCCCAAAACTTAAATTTCTGACTCTAAGCTCAAATCTTGCTGGCCCATACAAGTTATTGGGTGTACCTGCCTCTTCGTCATAAGAAGAAACAAAGTATGAATTGATGGTGTCAAGAGTAAATTCTGTTGATATCATAGGATCTAGATATGCGGCTAAAGTTGCTCCAAATCCATTTTCACTTCTATTGAAAGATAAAGTTTCTTGAAATAGGTTTCTTCCAGATATTCTGAACTCTTTAGACCTCGAGTCAATATAATATCTCTTATAGGCCTCTGCAAGATTGACATCTTGAGTACGCAATTCAATTTCTTCTCCAGATCGTATGACTTCTACCACTCTCCTAAAATAAGCTAAAGTATCACCTTTATCCATTGCTGTATTAACGATTATATCACCTGCTTGGAAATCAGTGAATATTCCCCCTTGTGCTATTATTGAATTAGGAGTAACTTCTTTTATAAGCTTCTTGTCTTCAGATTTCAACATAGTAGATTCATCTTTTAACTCAATATAGTTGAACCCTACTTCCTGAGGATTAAGATACTCAGCAGGATCAATCGGCTCCCTTGAACAAGAAAAAACAGATATTGCTAAAACTATATAATATAAGTACTTCATCATTTCAAAGTAATCTTAGTAAGGTTAGAAAATGGGGATCTCACTCCAGAATCACTCGCCACTTGGATGCGATAAGCATACTCAGCATTCTTCTTAGCCGCATAATCTGTAAAAGAAGATTCTGCTGCTGAAAGGGTTCTATATGTAATAAATGGCCCTCCGTTTTTAGATCTAAAAATAAATATGCTGGAAGCATCTACCTCTCCTGTCCATGTAAGTAATACCTTACCTTTCTCTTCTATAGCTTGTAGAGACAATTGAGATACGTTCTGATTGTAGGCAGTTAGAGAAGGTTCTTTAACAACATTGGATTCAAGGCCAGCTTCATCGATGGCGATGAACTTATATGTATACGTTTCGCCAGATTTCACATCTGTATCCATATAGGTAGATTCCCAAGCCGTTATCGATTTAACGAGTCTATATAAGGAATCTACACCACCCTTTCTATATAACCTATGCTCTACAACATCTCTTGAGGAGCTAGGTATAAATTTCAATCTGATCCCTTCAGGACTTACTTCGTATTCTGCAATATGCGTAGGTGCCGGAGGGATAACATCTGGCCTGTCTACCTGTATGGTATCTGAATATGCACTCGTTTTATATTCTTTATCAATAGCAACAATTGAGTAATATCGTTTCTCGTTGAGTGTATTTAAGTCTACCGTATCGAAGTAAATTCTTGCTCGGTACACTTGCCCTGTCTGGCGCTGCATGTCTCTTCTGGTGCCGTCTGCAGCATATACATAATACCCGATCACATCTGATTCAGGATGTTCATCCCAAGTAAGGGTAATGATTCCCGAAGTATCTGATTTTCCTTTTAATCCAGTAGGAATAATAGGAGGTAGTGCGTCGTTAAGCTTGGTATAAAACTCATTAGACATGGATTGGTTGCCAGCTGCATCTTCTGCTATCAATCGATATGTGTAATACCCTGATTCTCGTACACGATCAGTCTTGGTTCTCATATCTGGAGTCGCCCAGTCCTTTATGATTTCTACTTTTCCTGCTCTAGATCTCTGTAGATGGTAAGTAACAATATCAGATACATCACCAGGCTGATCCCATTCCAGAACCTTGGTTAAATGGGTTACTTCTCCTTCATTCAATTTAAGAATCGGCATGGGTGGAGGAGTCACGTCTGCTTGATCAATTTTCATTACATTGGAAGGAAGACTTAAATCCCCAAATGCATCTACACCTCTAAATCTGTAATAATAACTTCTGTCATTAGCTATGCTATCTATGTAGGCATAATCCTGATATTGAGCCTCCATGTTATCATCGACACCTAATACATAGGGCACTTTATTCAATACCTGAAATACTTTCCCATCATCAGACCTTTCAATAAAATATCCTGAATAATGATAGTCATGGATTCCCCTGTTCCACTCAATAATAATGGTCTCTTTTTTTCTTTCTCCATTTTCTAATATGGGTACGAAATTCCTAATCTGTGACGAAACTACAGAATAATCCACTGCGTAATCTCTGCCTAAAGTTTCAACTTTATAGCTATAGATTTTTCCTGCAACTACATCTCTATCTGTAAACCTCATTCCAGCAGCTTGCGCAGCGAGTGCGTTTCGATCCGAAGCATAATGAACGAATGTCCATCGATTAGAAAAATTAGCACTTCTTCCGTAGAAGTCATCATCTGATCCAAAATGTGTGTCTTCCCAATCTTTGTAGGTATGCTGTAGTATTACGACCAACATTTCGTTTTGCTCATTTGCGAAAGCGAGATTTTCTAAGTCTGCTTCTTTCATGGGCTTGACAATTCCTACTTCTTGGTATTTTTCTTCACCATCCGTTATCGATTTCCTAGAAACTCGCACCCCATTCTTAAGGGTGCCATACCATAATGATGGTTGATCATAACCCCATCTTAAAACAATACTGTCTCCATACTGCTTGGTAAGAAGATGAATGTCTCCTTTATCTACCGTAATGCTATCAGCAGTTATACTACCTTGAGATCTAGCAACTGAAGCAGTTAGTAGCATTGTTATTATCGTTATGTATATATTCTGACTCATGTATGATCAATTATTAAAATCCATAATAACTTCTGTTCCTTCGCGTACTTCGTTAGGTTCTATCGATCGATTAGCCACCAGTCTTATGGTGTTAGAAAAAGTAGCCATACGATTAATAGATGCTGCCATCAATATATCCATAATGGCATCACTTAATTCTCCATCGAGGGTTCCCATTGTAGATGTAGTAGAGGATCCACTTCCTGTAGAAGAACTTCCTCCACCTAGTGGAGAAGTTGAACCTACACTTGTTACCTGGAGCCCTCCTGTGCTTTGGTTGCCATAACCTGAGTAGACTACTGTACCTGTCGTTGTAGTAGTCAGATATAGATCCTCTTCTTCGGGTTCTTCATAGTCTGGATCTGCATACCCTAAATCTAGCTGGCTTCCCATAATCATAGGTGTTGCAACGATGGCATTCCGAGCCTGTCTTAATTCAAGCAGTAAATTATCTTTCTGCTCTATGGTTGAGGGCTGCATCTCACCGAAAAAGTCCATCACTTCATCAATTTCTTCTTCAGCGAAATTGACATAGAATAATGCATCCTGTAAGACATGTTCAGTCACATAGTAATTAATTCTCAGCTTGTTTTCTATGGTCTCAAGAGTAATCATAGTAGGCTGACCTCCAGAATTATTTTCTTCTCCATACTCATAACCACTCTCTTGATCTAGGTTTTTTCCATCTGTGTCTTTACCTCCTCCAGATCGTGGATCATCCTGTCCTCCTGATCGAGGGTCATCATTACTGTCAGAACTCCCATCGCGCGGATCTGAAAAATCATTTTCTACAAGGGTAAAAGTATCGTCTTCATCCATTAAGCCTATAACTCCATTATGTACATGATCATTAAGCGGAATAGCTGCAGATGCACCATTGTACCAATAGAAATTGATGTCAGGGAGATTATCGAATTGACCAAAGACAGCTTCACCAGAATTACCACTATTATTACCTCCATTGTTGTTGCTGCTTGATCCACTTGAACTTCCTCCTAATCCTTGAGTCTCGGGAATTTCTAAATCAATTTCAAACTCTTCTGGCGCCATTCCTAGTGGAACTGTATTAGACTCTCCTTCATATTGGTCTTTATATACTTGTGAAAAACCTGAAAGTACCGGACGGGCTACTTCCTCCATAAATGGGCTGGTCATAGGATCTGAAATTAATATCCTAGGCTCTAAACTATAAACAGCATCGACCTCTAATCCATATATATCATAGGTGTCAAATCCTTCGAAGTCAATAATATTTACTCTCTGATATCCATCCTTATCAACCACATTGATATCTATTCCCTGCATTTTTTCAGCGAGGGTATTGTATCGACTTGTTTCGAATTCCCAAGCATAAACCAATTCTTCTCCTGGGCCTACGGAGTTCAATGCATCTAGGTCAGGAGACTCTGATTGCACTATATAAGTACGGTAGGTATCTTCCGAGTTCAATGAATCACCTATGGTCTGTCGGTCACCGATCTGTCGGAGTGCGAGTGTATAGTTCATGGAAGGTAAAAACCCTTCTGTCTTTCTAACTATCTGAACAATGTATTCTCGGTTATTTTCATATAATTCTGTCTGAATCCACACGCCTCGCCAGAAATCACCATTGGTGATATAAGAAAATGGCTTTCTTAGAATTTCTTCATTGGAATCTTTTTCTTTAATCACTGCCTCATAGGTACAAGCTTGTCCTTTAAAATTCTCATCATAAAAAAAGAATGCTTCTTCATTCTGAAGGGTCTGTAAGAATCCAGAATTGCCGGCAACACTCTCTCCTTGCAAGTAAAACTTCTGGTTCTGTAGAGGTGATGTATAAGCGACATCTTCATCTTCTAACTTGCCAGATGTAGGGTCTGTTCTGAATTCAATATCTAATGTTTCTTCCCATAATCGTCCATGCAAGTATACTGGCGCGTATCCTCCGGCATCATTGTATTCTCTGCCCGTAACTCGAGCCTGCATTCTCCATCTTTTTTTGCGGGTGTCTCCTTGAGTTCCAGACAATCTTGTTGTCGGAACGAATTTAGCAATCCGATTATCTTCTAAAAACATTTCATAGTTCCCATTGTGGTTGGGATTAATTACGTTCTGTGTACTGAGTGGAGTAATCGTAAAATCTTCTTCTTCTAAAACTGGCATAATTCTATGTACAGTCTCGCCATCAACATCTGGAACAGTCATGATCCTATTGATAGGGACAGTAAAGGATAAGGAGGGATGTACATTAGGAGCTACGTCATCATCTCCCTCTTCCGGA
>CALIQO010000154.1 GCA_938044055.1 uncultured Saprospiraceae bacterium | reverse complement strand
CAGTCTAGAGCAACTGCTAAAACCAACTATGCTATGAAAAAAATCGTCGACATCAACTGGACGATGAATAATGACATAGTAGATTCACTCAATTTTAAGGGCTATGAAGCCAAGTATAAAAAAAGCCTTGTAACGGGTATGGATCGATTGTACTACGACCGGAATGCTCCGTACGAAAAACCAGTACCTTTCTACAACACCTATAAGAGTTCAACTACGGTCACTAAACCAGAAGCTTACATAATTCCTCAGGCATATTGTAAAATCATCGATCGATTGAGGTGGAACAATGTGGAAATGACGGCAGTTGAAAATGAAAAAACCATGGCGGTCACAGCCTATTACATAGAAGATTACAAAAGCCCTAATACGCCTTATGAAGGACACTACCTGCACAGTAAAGTGGAAGTAAGTATGCGTGATGTAGAAGTAATAGCCAGACCGGGAGATGTAATAGTCTATACAGGCCAAGAAAAAGATCGCTATATTATGGAGGTCTTAGAGCCACAAGCACCAGATAGTTACTTCGCCTGGAATTTTATGGACGGAATTCTGATGCAGAAAGAACATTTTTCTTCTTACGTATTCGAAGACAGAGCAGCAGAATTATTGAAGAATAATGCTGAACTGAGAACAGCTTTCAATAAGAAGAAAGAAGAAGATGCAACATTTTCTGAAAACGCGAGAGCCCAGCTTAATTTTATCTACGAGCAGTCACCTCATTATGAGCAGACTTATCGTAGATATCCAGTGTATCGGTTGAAGTAACACAATTCACCTAAACGGGTGATAAAAACAAGTACATTTTATGTTTTTTTTACTTTGATTTATAATAAAACATGAAAGCCATGAAAAAACTAATAACTATCTGCTGTTTCCTTTTCTCTATAAATAGCTATGGAAATGGAATTTCTGTTTCTAATGTAAACTATTCTTCTACTACAAATCTGTTAAGTTTTACTATTACCTGGGAAAACAGTTGGTTATTTTCAGGTAACCCCCTCTTACATGATGCTGCTTGGATATTTATTAAGTATGCTCCTAATGGAGGAGATACTTGGCAACATGCTGAAATTATTGATTCGGTTTCTTTGGCTGGTTACTCTCAATATATATCATATGATGATTTAGGAATAATGATCTGGAAAAACTCCACTGGCAGCGAGACTTTTGGGCCAGTAACTTTAAGTCTTAATCTCGGACCTTTGGATGGTTCTTATCAAGATTTTAAAGTATTTGCCACGGAGACTGTTTTTATTGACCAGGGAGATTTCTATGCTGGAGATATAACTTCAGCAGGGAGATTTTATCAAGATGGCAATACTTCTACCCCATGGTTGGTAGATAGTGAAGATGCCATCGTTCGTGGAAGTGGAACGGGAGAATTTGGGCAAGAAGGTGTCATGAGTGGACCTAATATAAATGCTAATTTTCCGAAGGGCCATGACAGCTTCTTCTGTATGAAATATAAGATTACAGCTAGACAATATACAGACTTCCTCAATTGCTTAACAAGAACGCAACAGAATACGCGCACGCAAGCAGACTTATCTGGCATTGTGGCTTCTAATAAATATGTGATGACCAATACTGCCACTGTACAAGATAGAAATCCGATTGCATGTGATACAGATATAGGAACTGGGCCCATAGAATTTTACTTGGATATGGATCCTAGTAATCCTCCTAATTCCAGTAATGATGGTGGGGATGTCGTACTTAACCATTTATCAGTAACTGATATAATCGCTTACCTTGATTGGTCTGGAATGCGACCCATGACAGAACTAGAATATGAAAAAATATGCAGAGGTAATGTTTCTGCAGTTGCTGGAGAATATGCTTGGGGCACCGATACATGGAATCCATCAGGAAGTATTACGAATAGTGGAACAATAAATGAATCAACCTCCAATGTAGGAATCCTAACATCTTTATATAGTACAGAACCATTGAGAGCAGGGTATTCTGCGACAGCTACTTCAGGTAGAACTGAATCTTCATCCGCTTTCTACGGAGTAATGGATATGCACAACTTGGGTGAAATCATCTATGGAGTAGGAAGCGCTAATTTTTCTCGATTTAGTTATGGAGATGGTAACCTAAGCGCCCAGGGAAATGCTGTTGTGACCGGATGGACTGTTTCTGCTCAATTGTTATCTACACAGGATCCTGTTACAGGTGGACTTGAACCTATATCACAAGGGAAAAATTCTGTTGCTTCTCATACAATACGTTCTGCGCATATAGGAGGAAGAGGTGTACGCAGACTGCTTTTATGATTATGCAATTAAGAAAAAGGTACATATTAGGTATTATATATAGTCTGCTATGGACTACTTTCTATGCGCAGTATGTAGGCGGAAATAAAGATGGTTACAGCATGGCTTCGTTTTCTAATTCTACGACTATATATGTGGGAGGAGAGAAGGACGGTTATGATGGTAGTGCTACCTATGTAAATACCATAAGTATATATCGAGGCGGAAATAAAGATGGCTATGCCAGATCTGATTTTAATTCCTCTACCAACATCTATGTCGGAGGAAGACAAGATGGGTATAATGTATCCGCTTTTAACAATTCTATCAACATCTTTTCAGGTGGATCACGAGATGGTTATTCTTCTCTCGTCTTAAGAAAGAATTTTATCTGGATAGGCGCAATCGGTGAGGGATGGAATGTCTCAGGGAACTGGAACGATGGCATTACACCTAATATCCACAGTAATGTTATAATCCCTGATGGCGTCCCCCATTTTCCTAAAATCAACGCAGGCGTTATGAATGTCGGTATAAATCTTAATGGAGGCACCTATCTCTGTAAGAGCATTACGATACATGATAATGCAGAATTAACTTTTAGGGTAAATGCATTTCTTGAAAACTCAGGAAGTATAGTAATTCATGGAACCGTATATGGTCTAAATTCTGATCCGCTTGCGATCCAGAACTTACCTGGTGGAAACATATCAATTACTTCTACAGGCAGCATGGTTATAAAAGAATAATTATTGTTTTATTAATCTAGGTTTCTCAGGAACCAAGAACCTCAGAATTGTATTCCATATATGGATGAACTCTCAGAAGGATAATATCAGAATGGCTCGAAGACAGATGAATCGTTATGGTCATGAAAAAAGACCATTCCTGTTTTTCATAGATTTCGAAATGAAAAACTGGAAGGTCTACCCCTTAGATAACATTCCCGATGATATTACCTATGATTTTAGTCACCAGAAATCAAGTAGCAATAACCTTGAAAATATTTCCTTTGATAAATTTCCAATCTCTTATGTTCAGTATAAGGAAGGATTTACGCACGTTTTAAGAGAAATAAAAAAAGGAAATAGTTTTTTACTTAACCTGAGTTATCCTACACGAGTCCTAAGTAATCTTTCTCTATCTGAAATCTACCAGAATGTATCTGCCAAGTATAAATTCTTATAC
>CALIQO010000153.1 GCA_938044055.1 uncultured Saprospiraceae bacterium | reverse complement strand
AGAATCTTGTAGAAACGAGGTTGCTTCACTTTTATGATCATGTATATTAAATGTGGCTTCCTGAATGTGAGGATGACTTGAAAAATATGCCCCTACTAATTTTCCATACCAATTCCATCCATATTCTGTATCTGTTGCTGCATGAATGCCCACAAAACCTCCTCCGGCTTGAATATATCTTTCCATAGCTATTTCCTGTATATGGCTAAATACATCTCCAGTTGTATTTAAGAATACAACGGCAGAGTACTTTTTTAGATTTTCATCTGTAAACATTTCGGAATTTGTCGTTGTATCTATGGTGAAGTTGTTTTCTTCTCCTAGTTTTTCTAGAGCTATTATACCATCATCTATGGCTTCATGGTAATAACCGGCAGTTTTAGAAAAGACCAGTAACTTAGGAGCATTTTTTCTGGTTTTAGAGCCACAACTTGCTAGTGCCAAGCATAGAATTATAAGACTAGGCAAGGTTCTAGTTAAGGAAAGATTCATAGAGATAATTGTAGATTATAAATTAATGAATTATATGATTTTATCTGGCTCCCGGAGGGCAGTTTTGCTTTAAAAAATTGGTAAATAATGTATTCAAGTGCCTTCTTGTTCCTTCTCCTTTATAGATGCCGTGGGCACGATTAGGGTAGGGCATGAACTGGAATTGTTTATTGTGTTTTATCAATTCATTAAGCAGCATTTCTGCATTCTGATAATGTACATTGTCATCGCCAGTACCATGGATGTATAAAAGGTTACCTACAAGATTCTTAGCATGTGTCATAGGAGACCCAGCCACATAATCTTCTGTAGATTCGGTAGGAACACCCATGTATCTTTCTTGGTAGATGTTGTCATAGCTCAATTGATTAGCAACAGCAGCAACAGCAATTCCAGTTTGATACAATTTCGGATATTGGAACAGAAGGTTCAAGGTAGAAGATCCTCCGCCACTCCATCCGTGGACAGCAATTCTTTCTGCGTCTACGTAGGGATAGGTTTCGATGATTTTTTTACATGCCATCGCCTGATCTCTAATATTAACCACACCTATCTTGCGATAGATGGCTTTACGCCATGCTCTTCCTTTAGGGGCAGGCGCACCTCGTCCTTCTACAGATATATATATGTATCCATCATTAACCATGTCTCCATTATATAAACCGTTTCTTCCAGTTCCCCATCTATTGACAACTGTCTGTCCAGCAGGTTCACCATATACATAAAAGAGGACAGGGTACTTTTTACTTTCATCGAAGTCATCTGGTTTAGCCATCCAGCCATCCATGGTAACACCATCTTCAGTGGTAACTTGGAAAAAGGATACATTAGAATTAGATTTATTCTCAGGTTTAAAGTTTTTAGCAATTCCTAAGTCAGGTTCTAGGGCACTGTGATCGGGTAGCTTAACCCATTCCCTCATCGGAGGTGTATAGTAATTAGAGAAACTGTGGTAGGCATATGCTCCATTAGGGGAAATCTGATAAGTGTGACTGCCTTCTTGTATGGCTGGTGTCAACCTTTCTGCTTGTTCAGATCCATTTAGTTTGCTTCTGTAGAGATACTTTTCAGTGGCGTTGTCAGGGGACGCGGTGAAGTATACATAATTGTTGTTTTCATCTACGAGCAAGGGTTGGATCACGTCGTAATTTCCTGGTGTAACCAGCTTCTGGTTTTTGCCAGATCGATCCATCGTGAAAAGTTGTCTCCATCCATCCTTTTCTGAAATCCATACCATTTTCTTGCCTCCATCGATCCATGACCACATGTTCTTATCGCTCCATGCAGCACGGATAGACACCCAGGTAGAATCGTGTTCTGTATAGAAGGCTGTGGATTTTCCAGAATCTGCGTTAGCATACATGAGGGTACAGGTGTTCTGTGCTCGATTTAATTGCTGAACGATAAGTTCATCGCTGTTTCCTGCCCATTCCATTCTAGGGATATAGTTGTTCTGAAGGTCATCAGATGTATTCATCCAAGTGTTTTTGCCTGAAGCAATATCGATTACGCCTATCCTACATTGAGATGGTAGTTCACCGACCTTCGGATATTCTACCGGAACCAAGGAAGAGTAAATGCTGTCCGTTGTATTGATCATATAGAAGTCTCTGATCTTATTGGCATCAATCTGCCAGTATGCTATCTTCTTACTATCGGGACTCCATCTGAACCCATCTAGACAACTGAATTCTTCTTCATATGCCCAGTCAAATGTCCCGTGTATGAGCTTAGGTGTACCTTGAGTGTCTGTAAGTTTTTGAATATTTCCATTAGCTACATTTTCAACATATATGTTGTGTTCTGAAACATAGGCTACCTGATTGCTATTGGGAGAAAACTTAGCGAACATCAACGATGCTTCAGCGAGTCCATTACCGAGCTGTTTTAGCGAACCACTTTCAGAGTCTAAAATCCAGTAATCTCCACGCGTCTCATACCGCCATACTCTCTGAGCATTGGCGAATATGAGGACAGACTTTTTATCATTTGCGTAAGCGAAATCCTTAATCTTGAGAGGGGTATCAGCACCAGCAGGTGTAAGCATCTCCTTGGTGATAATGGTTTCTTCTCCTAATGTTCTTAAGTCCTTATAAAAAAC
Organism: uncultured Saprospiraceae bacterium; assembly: GCA_938044055.1. Taxonomy (GTDB): domain Bacteria; phylum Bacteroidota; class Bacteroidia; order Chitinophagales; family Saprospiraceae; genus JABDLO01. The sequence goes on along the minus strand of CALIQO010000153.1, from coordinate 2,864 downwards.
TTCACCATTCTTGATACTGTAATATCCATTGCCATCTTCTGTCCATTGAGATCCTCTGCCAGGCTGAGCCATAACAGAAATAGATACAAATAGCAATAAAGACATCCATACGAATTTCTGAATGTGGTCTTTAAGAAATCTTTTCATCGTTTTCATATTTTAAATAAGGCAATAAGATAATACACTATCTCTATATCCAGCAATAGTAGGGGTAATAATAGACGATTAGGTGTAATTCTGAAGACGTATAGAACAATCTATAAGATGTTTACTTTCTAGATGTAAGCGCCATCACTGCGAATGAGGCCAACCAGTGTTCGCCTGCATAGTCACCATTTACTACCTGGGGCATACTGTCGTTAATATGAGATTCTGCAATCGCTATCAGCTCGGGGTCTTCAAGTGTATTGCCTATGTCTAACAAGCACCAGGCTCGGCTGAAGTTTAAACCCACAAGGTGTACCAGTTTACCATCTGTAAGATCTAGGCTTTCTGCTGGCTTAAGCTCTGAGACTTCACTATCAGATAAGAATGAATTCCACCATGTACGGAATGCTTCTTTAGATAAGACTTTAGACATGAAGTGTGCTTCTTCTAAGCAAGGAGAAAGAAAATCATATCCGCTGGGTTCCCAGCTAATCGGACATCCCTGATCTTTACCGTAGTATTCTTGCCCTCTATTTTTCATAACCTCTAAGAAAGAATCTCTCTTGTGGGCCATGGCATAATCCATGGCGAAGGTCAAGCCAAAGGCAGTGTTAGAATGTTCTCCTACTCGAATAGGGTAGTTCAATCTGGGAAGGAAATCAATGTATTTCTGTTCTAGAAAATCAGCCATGGGAGAGAGTGCAGAGGACAATTGAACAGCAACTGGATCATCCCAGGAAAGCAATTCGTCTTGTAACTTTAAGAGCCAAGCCCACCCATATGTCCGCTCAAATGATTTGTTGTGCTTGCCTTCCCAGAATAGAAGTTCTGTTTCTATATTTTCTGAGGTTATGTTCTTAAGCAGTTTAAGCTTGATTGAATCTGCATTTTCGAGATCGGGAAAAGTCTTCAATAACTTGACCAGTGTCCAGTGGCCGTGCACCGCTGAATGCCAATCGAAGCAACCATAAAACGCAGGTCTCAGATCTCGAGGAGGTTTTAAATCTTCAGGGCCTCCTATGGTCTGGCCCAGCTTATTGGGATATTCTTGGTCTATACAATGGAAAGCCAATTGTGACAATTGATTAGCCATTTCAAGATCGAGAAAAGTATTCTTAACCTTGGTGGGAGTATCTTTATTAAGAGTGGAATTCTTATCCTCTGGAGAACAATTCAGTATAAGAAATACCAGCAATGTGAGAAGATAGATTCTGTGGTTCATTCTTTATCTACTTGCAGTACTTATGGTGATAATACTAGGATTCTGAAAATAAAATATGTATCAATGTACGATTTTTAATAAACAAGAAACGCAGTGTTCTAATCTTTAGAACCCGGCTGTAGATATTCTACTCCGATGCTGGAGAAAGAAACAGAAAGAAATGTTCACGTATTAATTACAAGGGAATACGCCAGTATCTGCATTCAATAGACCTGCCGTAAATTCGATTTTAACATTAGTCATAACGATTGAAGAAGCGGAGAATTTATTATAAACGACCGTTCCTTCTATGGAACCTTTTACTTTTTCACCTACTCTGAACAGTGTTAATATTAGGTTAGAAGGTCCTGGGCTAGGCATGCCATCTTCTATAGGTGAAGGTCCGGCAAGAAGATCATCTGTCGTATATACATATGAAAACAACCAGTTAGCTTGAGTTCCATCTCTCTGCTCAAAAGCGAGAGCTACTGAGTCTCCATCATCTGGTATGAATCCAGAAGGGAAGGAAAAAGTGCCCAGGCTATTGTTAAAATCACTTCCTAATTCCAATACGGCAAAAGCATTTCCCGGATCTGCCAGCCTAGCTTTATTTCCATTAACTGCAAAGAAGTCTGTAGCCATGTCATAACCACACTGACACCATTCAGTATTAATTATAAGCGTATCTGCCTCTTCACTATCTGTATGGGAAGCGATAATATAATATGTTGTAGGAAGATCTGGATCAGGAAAGACTTCACCATCTGATGTAATAGGATATTCGCTGCCTCCGACTTCGTTGCGATAGGCAGTCCACTTAATTTCATCCTCTGTAAGATTGGTTAATTCTAAATCGAAATTCCAGAGTTCTGAAACATCCCAGCATCCATCATCATCCGATTGATCTTTTAATATTTTTATGGTTTCGAATTCTAGTTCACCCATTTTATCCCCATCCTGAGAACAAGAGAAGAATAGAAACAATAGCAAGGGTAAGATGAGGGTTTTCATATTATAAAGTTATCAGGAACTCTAATATAAGGTCATCTCACTTCATAATCAATGGGAATTATTTATTATTCAATCGCATGGATTGAATATCTGGCTACCCATCTTTCAGCTGTATTATTGTAAGAGCTAGTTATATTATATGATTAAGTAGATCACAATAAGCCTCGATTAAAAAATGCTACAAGAAAGGGTTCATACTTTAAATCCGACTATTTTCACTTATTTTTAGATGGGCTAATACTTTTACGCTGCATGGTAAATCCAGTTATATGAAAAAATCATTCTCTCGTCTTTTAGAAAGCAATTGGTTTATAACATTGACTGCTACCCTGATAGGTGTATTCGGTGCTATGTTTTTAAGTGAGTGGGTTTCTGAAAGAAATCTTAATGATCAGAAAAAACTCGCATCTATAAATATCCTTAAAGAGATTGAGGCCAATCAAGAAAATCTTGTTGCTTCTATCAAGGATCACGAGGAACTCCGAGCGATTATGAATTTTCTAGG
>CALIQO010000152.1 GCA_938044055.1 uncultured Saprospiraceae bacterium | reverse complement strand
TGGGAATGAGGCTGGTCTTCTACCTACAGTTGCTGCAGGACTTGGTGTCAATATACCCATCTATGACGGAGGAGAAAAGTCTGCTAAAATTCAGAAAGTTAAGTTGAATATCGAAAAGACGGACCTTCAACTAGCGGAATTTAAAAGAGGGATAGAATTGCAAGTACGCAATGCTAAGTATGCGATGCAGAATGCTGTTGCCTCAATAGAAAACACGCGAAGGTCTCTGGAAATTACAGAAAAGATATACGATAAGACACAGATAAAATTTTCTGAAGGTGTCGGCTCTAGTGTAGAAGTAACACAAGCAGAAGCAGCATTATACCAGGCTCAAGCAGCATATATTTCTGCACTATACGATTTAGTGACAGCTAAGACAGACTTAAATATCGCCTTAGGCAAATAATATCATGACTCAATTATATTCTACCATAAATAAATCTATTATGAAAAAAATAGGAATCATAATACTCGCCATATCACTATACGCCTGTGGACCGCAAGTGGATCTTAATTCTATCGAGAGCAAAAGAGCTACTCTCAAAGAAAAGAAAGCCGCAGCTAAAAAATTGAAAGACGAGATTGCCCAGCTCGAAGAGGAAATCCTAGTGCTTGATCCACCTAAGGAAAAAGCCCCTATTAATGTCAATGCTATTCAAGTCGATCCATCGGTATTCACAAGATATGTAGATGTGCAGGCATCCGTTACCACGGATGACATCAGCTATGCCAGCAGCGAGACTGGAGGAAGACTGAATAGTGTACGGGTTAAAGAAGGGCAATATGTAAAGCGGGGACAGTTAATTGCAACAGTAGATATGCAGACGCTCGATAACCAGATTTCTGAAATTCAGACTTCTCTGGATCTTGCCACAACAGTATATGATCGTCAGAAGAGATTGTGGGAACAGGAGATCGGATCCGAACTACAATATATCCAAGCGAAGAGTAATAAGGAAAGACTGGAGAAAAGCTTGGTCACAGCACAATCACAATTATCTAAGCGGAATGTATATGCCCCGATCTCTGGTGTGGTTGAAAGAGAATTTATGAAGACTGGAGAGATGTCTGCACCTGGAGCTCCGATTGTTCAGATTTTAAATACCCAGATGGTCACCATAAAAGCAGATATTCCTGAGACATATCTCGGAAAGATAAAACGAGGAGATATGGTAGATATTCATTTTCCTGCTCTAGGCAAAACCATGTCTAGAAAAGTAACCGCTCTAGGAAGAACCATAGACCCAGCCAATAGAACCTTTGAGATAGAAATTGAAACGGCTAATCGCAATGGAGAGTTAAAACCCAATCTGCTTGCAGAAGTAAAATTCAAAGACCTAGAACTTAAGGATGTGGTGGTCGTCCCTGTAGACTATGTGCTGGAAGAAGTTTCCGGAAAGAACTATGTATATATAGCTAAAGAAGACAATGGTGTATATCGTGCTGTCAAGGCATATGTAGACCTCGGAGAAAGCAGTGAAGAAGGTATTGTCATAGAAAATGGTTTAGTCGCCGGTCAACTTATGATTACGAAAGGCTCTAGAAACGTTGCAGCTAATGGTATGATCATCATTGATTCATCAGAAGAAACCACCACCAATGGATAAAATCAAACAAACACTCAGAGAGTTTAGCATAACTTCATTGGCTGTAGATAATGGGACAAGTATTTTTTTACTTGCCTTCATGATTCTATTGTTCGGTGTGCGCAGTTACATAGATATGCCTAAGGAGCAATATCCCGATGCCAGTCTACCGACGGTATATGTCAATACGCCATACTTCGGTAACTCAGCTGAAGAGATTGAAAACCTGATATCGAGACCGATTGAAAAAGAAATTGAATCCATCGTCGGTGTCAAAGATGTGAAGTCAACTTCCATCCAAGATTTCTCCGTTATCATCTGCGAGTTTAATTCTGATATGGATATGGAAGAGGTCATCCGTAAGGTTAAGGATGCAGTAGACAAGGCTAAGCCAGAATTGCCTAATGATTTAACAGAAGAACCTACTGTACTTGAAGTAGCTTTCTCGGAATTCCCCATTGTTACAGTTAATATATCTGGTAATTATTCCAATGATGAATTGAAGGAATACGCAGACTTCCTAGAAGATAAAATCGAGGACATCAAGCAGATATCTAAGGTAGAGATGAAAGGGGTACTTGAAACAGAAATTCAAGTCGATGTAGACCTCAATAAAATGCAGAGCCTCGAAGTATCTTTTCAAGATATAGAGAACGCCATCGCATCGGAGAACCTGACCATGTCTGGCGGCGAACTTGTCAAGAATGATTTTCGGCGCGCCATCAGAGTTGTAGGTCAGTTCCAAGATGTAAGAGAACTGGAACAATTAATCATCAAGAGTGAAAACCAACGACCCATATATCTTCAGGATATAGCAGAGGTAAAGCGAGGCTATGAAGAAAGAACATCTTATGCCAGAGCAGATGGACTTCCTGTAATATCTCTGGATGTAATAAAGCGTAAAGGAGAAAACTTGCTCTATGCTGCTGATGAATTAAAAGAAGTTCTGAAGCATGCAGAAAGAACCTTTCCAGATGATTTAAAAATCACCTTGTTTAACGATCTCTCCATCTACACACGTAATGAGGTGAATAACTTAGAGAATTCCATTATCTCAGGCGTAATTCTTGTGGTTCTTATATTGTTGTTTTTTCTAGGTTTAAGAAATTCATTATTCGTAGGAATAGCCATTCCGTTGTCTATGTTGATGGGGATACTGTTTCTTAATATGACAGGCGCTACGATGAATATTGTGGTTCTCTTTGCCTTGATACTTGCCCTCGGGCTTCTTGTGGACAATGCCATTGTAGTCGTTGAGAATATTTATCGATATCGTCAAGATGGATACTCAGGAATAGAATCTGCTAAGTATGGTGCAGGTGAAGTAGCGTGGCCGATCATTGCTTCTACGGCAACGACACTGGCAGCATTTCTTCCCTTGGCATTTTGGCCAGGACTGATGGGGGAATTCATGAAATTCATGCCCTTGACATTGATAATAGTTCTGAGTTCTTCTTTATTCGTGGCACTGGTTATAAATCCTGTCTTGACATCAAGACTGATGAAGATTGATGAGAAAGCAGATTCTGCTTCAGCTTATAAAAGGAGAAGAAGAAATGTTCTTATCGGCGCCCTAGCGATGTTGGTAATTGGAATGCTCGGCCATGTTGCAGGATCTACGACTTTAAGAAACATTATGGGTTTCGCACTGGTCATATCGTTGCTTAATTTTTTCTTGTTGCGACCAGCATCCTTTTGGTTTCAGAATAAAGCCATTCCTAAGCTAGAGGCGGCCTACAATCGATTTATCAGTTTTGCACTTAGAGGGTGGTCTCCGATGTTGTTTTTCTTCGGAACATTCGCCTTACTAGGAGCTTCAATATTTCTGTTGATGGTTAAGACACCACCAATAGAATATTTTCCATCCCCAGAACCACTGTATATCAATACATTCGTTGAACTACCACTCGGAAGAGATATTGAAGCAACCAATAAA
>CALIQO010000151.1 GCA_938044055.1 uncultured Saprospiraceae bacterium | reverse complement strand
GTTCCTCAGGGTAACATTAGGCAACCATTGTAAAGTCCTATTAAATCCATAAGCTGATACAGGGGCATTGTTTAACGCTAGTGGTTCGTAGAAGTTTCTATACTTATCTGCATCTGGATGTATGTAGGCAAGTACTCCTCTATCCAGTGATTGCATTTTATATCTACTCCCGCCAGGATAAGTTACAACTGAAATATAGCCTATTCCTGCTGAAATATATTTTATATTATCCATGGTCATACCTAAAAATCTCGAATGATTGATCTGAGGTCTCCCATTAATCACTATGCTCATCGGAGCTTTAACGGTTTCCCCTTTTCCATTGATGAAAAAATAAAACAACTTACCAGCAACTCCTCCAGGCCCACCGGTATCAACAAAACCTAGCCCTCGATTAGTTATTCTTAACCCGGGAGCTATCGAACTAGCAAAATCAATTGCGAATCGATCCTTATCAATCCAATCATAATCATCAATGTCCCAATATCCTTGCGCCCTTGTGTCACGCTTACGCCTTCTTTCTTTTATTACTACTTCCTCTACATCTATAGACATGGCGATATCGTCTTGAATTGTTCTGGCTCGATCCATAGTAATTAAGAATGTTCCTCTGCTACTTCCTTCAGATAGTTGAGACTCTGGAAGATAATTTATTTCAGGCCCTATAGTCTCTATTATGTGAATCGCAACTTGCCGACTTCCTTCCAGGACTATATCGTTATTATCCCCTATTCCTTTCCTAGCTTGCAACAGATAATAAAGTGAATCACTAAAAGGCACATCGCTAAAAGAAAAGTATCCATCTGCGTCTGTAGTAACTACATCGTTGAAAAAGTCTTCACTAAGAATAGACAAGGACACTGTGCTTTCTACTCGCTTAGAAGAATCTTTTACTTCAGATACATACCCAGTTATGGTTACTCCTTTTTCTATAGCGTCGTACATATCTTGCGCGTTTTTAAGCGCTTCCCAATCGAACCTTCGCCATCCACGACTCAACATAAGTAAGTCAAGAATGAATCTCTTTTTATAATTCATGTCCCCTATCAATTCTCCGGGATTATCTATTATCCGGTCAAGGTCTGAATTCATGTATAGATAACTCTGTATATTTTCAATGTCAAATCTAGGTGCATTTTTTCTCACTGCTATTGAGACGAAAGCGAGGCTATCCATACCTATTCCTAAATCTTTACTTAAAACCAACTGACGGCCATCCTTCGCAGAAGAATCTGTTTCGACATCTTCTAAATCGAGTTGATCTAACTCTATACCCATCTCATTAAACACCAACCTTTCTGATAATGGCATTCCTTCATTATTGAACAGTGTAAAATGAATAAGTCCAGGAGGCAGATCATCTTTCAGCACCTTAATCATTCCTGATTGAGCTTGAACATCCTTTAGGTACATGATTACATCTCCCCTGCGGTGACCGACCAGAACAAGAGAATCAATATCATCCTTAGTATTTACATCAATCCTTATATAATCTGCCCTTCTATTCTCTATCGACATGTGTACGCTACTATTCTTAACTTGAGGAAGACTCCACTCAGAGGTTGGTGATGTTAATTGATTTACGGTATAAGTTTTTCCATGCTCAGGTGTGAAAGCAAAATACCCTAAGCCACTTGTTGTCGTCTCGATATTAGCGATAAGGTTTTCTTCTTCGTCATATAGGGCTCCTTTAAAGTCGAGTAATTCTTTAAATCCATTGACCACTTCGAAAACAACCTTATTCTGAAATCCAGAGATCAAGTCTCCCCCTTCCGGAAAGAATCTGATCTCTACTTCATTGACTTCAAGAGTTTCTTCCTCCATATTAATTCTCGCATCAGCAAGTGATTCTTTTCTTACCCCTTGTACATAGATCTCTTTAAATTGTAAATCTTGCTCTTGATGCTGTGCCATCAATTCTGTATAGGCCCGAAGAAAGTATGTACCTTCATAGAGATCATCCGGGAGTAGAAAATGAGAATAGGCTGTACCATTGTCCACTTTCTTTAAGACCTTGCTGATGATGTTTTTCTCTGGATCTACTAATTCTATATAAGCGATTTTACTATAAGAGGAGGGTTGATGCAATGTTCCATCTAGAAGATACAATTGAAACCAGACTTCATCACCGGCTGAATAAAACGATTTATCTGTATGCAGATAAATTTTTTCTTTACAATAGGTATGGTTGTCTAAATCATACTGGTTGATGAGGAAATCTTCTGAACCTGCTGTCAATACACTCCACGATTGAGGTTCTAGTTGAGCCAATTCTGAAACGACAACGGGTTCTGATGGTGCATATTCTCTAGGCAACAAATCAGCAATTCTATCGGTGGTGTAAGCCCCTTTTTCTATGATGTCCTCCGGGTTTAAAATGTTACCGAAATTATCGAAAGAAACGAAGCCCGTTCTACTTGACAATATGGTTGTAGGAAAACTTATATGTTCCATACCCATTACACCCTTCTTATAGATTGCTTCCTTATGGTCTTCTATAACTAGGTAATCATCAATCTTAAGCGCCCATGCTCCTTTCTGAAATAGACGAATTATTTTAAGTTCAGGCGCATATAACTCTGGCTCGATCTTATCTTCTTGTAGTGAATTGATTGAAAAAGATCTATACCTTTCTGTATTTTTTCCAGTAAG